>DSDH01000467.1 GCA_011055475.1 Phycisphaerales bacterium
AACTCGTCCGAAATCCTGTATCTGTTCTTGGTGTTGGTCTTCTTCATCCCTGAACCCTTTCAAAGGCACCAGCGCCTTTGACTATATCGGCCATTCAGGGGTTTTTCGGATAGGCTCTAAGCCGACATATTGATGGCGCGTTCCCAAGCCTTGTCGATCCCGTCGCCGTTTGGGAGATCAAAGAGTACTATCACACCACGACCTTTGGAAGCCGTGTTGCCGACGCGGTCTACGAGACTTTGCTTGACGGGATGGAGCTTCAACAGCTTGCCGGCAAAGCAGGTACTCATGTCAGACACTATTTGATCATCGACGCTCACTACACGTGGTGGGTCTGCGGAAAGTCGTATTTGTGCCGCCTTGTGGACCTTCTACATATGGGCTACGTGGATGAATTACTTGTAGGCCGAGAGGTTCCAGACCGCTTACCATCCCTCGTCAAGGAATGGGTAGCGAGCATTCACCCCGCGTGATCGACCCGGCCGTCCGCGGCCGAATCGTCGAAGGCCTCAAATCGCTGGGCTTCCTCTACATCGGGCTCGATCTGCAGGGTTTCCGCTCCGGCGCCCTCAACGAGGTGCTAAACAACGCCGCCCCCAAGTAAGTTGTGGGACGGCCGGACACGCATCAGCGGGGCCGCTCGAAGAGGTCGTAGTAGCGCCCCGGGTCGTAGAACCTGTACTCGACGGCCCGCAGAATCTCGACGGGGCCGGCGCGACGGATATTCTCCACGAGCATCCCGATCTGTTTCTGCGAGGCGAACGCCCGGATTGCCTCGAGCTTGCGATCGAGATACGCGCGCGGCGTGCGGATGCGCAGGGTCGGCGGCGCGGCGAAGTCACAATACACGGCCATCTCGCACAGATACGAGATCTTCTCCAGGGGCTTGCCCAGCTCCGGCCAGATCTGCCCCGAGGCGTGGAACAGGCTGATCATGAACTCGTCGTAGACCGTGCGGTGCGCCGGGTGCCAGTCGTTGTTCGTGGGCAGGAAGCACTGCGTGGGTCGAATCCGTCGAAGCCAGTACGTAAACGCGTTCTGCAAGCCCGTGTATCCGGCGATGTTCAGCGTGCTGTACGAGGGCGCGGGGAACCGCCCCAGAAAGCTGCTGATCTCCCCGCTGGGGAACCCCAGGAACACGATCCGCTCCCGCGGCACGCCCAGGATGCCGTAGGAGCGGTAGGTTTCGGCCCGGCGGACCTCGGTGATGTTGTCGCGTTCGGCCGGGTCGCAATAGCCCATGCTGCCGTCGGTCACCACCAGGATATGCACGGGCACGCCCTGCTCCTGCATCAACTGGATCAGCAGGCCCGCGCCGAGCACCACGTCGTCATCGTGCGGGCTGACCATCAGGAAGCACTCCCGGTCGCCCTGCCACCGCCGCGACACGCTGGCCAGCGCCGGCCCCACGCGTCGCTCGCCATGCACCAGGCGGACGAACTCCGGCTCCTTCAAATCGCCCAGGTCGGTCACAATGCCCCCCCGATCTGCCCGTGTTGCAGGGCGTGCCGCGCCAGGGAGGCGGCGCCGATGATGCCCGTGTCCTCACCCAGCGTGGCGAAACAGATATTCACGGTTTCCTTCTTGAGCGTCCAAATATGCTCGTCGAAGTAGTGCTGGATGCGACTGAGCAGGGCGTCGCCGGCGGCGATCATGCCCCCGCTGAAGACGATCCGCGCCGGCTCGGTGGTGTGCAGCATGTTTACACACATGATCGCCAAGGACTCGGCCGTGCCTTCCACGATCTCGCGGGCCAGGGCGTCGCCGTTTTCGGCGTGCTGGAACACGTCCTTGCTGGTCAGTTCGCCCTTCTTGTCCAGGACGGTCTTGAGGCTGGAGACCTCGCCGGCCCGGATCGCCTCGACCGCCCGCGCGGCGGTGGAATTGGCCGAGGCATACGCCTCCACGCAGCCCCGCTGCCCGCAGTTGCAGGCCCGTCCGCCGGGATAGATGATCACGTGCCCCAACTCGGCCGCGTTGCCCCCCACGCCGCGGACCAGCTCGCCGTTGCAGACCACGCCGCCGCCGATGCCCGTGCCCAGCGTCATGAAGATCATGTCGCCGACGTCCTTGCCGGCGCCCATCGCGAACTCGCCCCAACAGGCGACGTTGGCGTCGTTCTCCAGGATAGCCGGCTTGTTGCCCAAGCCCTGGGCCACCCGGTCCCGCAGCGGGGTGTTCACGAACTTGGGCATATTGGTGCTTCTGATGATGATACCGTTGGCGTAATCGGCCGGGCCGGGCGTGCCGATCCCGATCGCCGCCAGATCCGCCTCGGTGAGCTTGGCCTTCTTCAAGAGCTTCTGCCCGGCTTTGACGATGTTGCCGATCACGTGGTCCGGCCCCATGTCCGCGTCCGTGGGCACGGAGGTCCTGCCGACGAGGGCCATCGCCTCGTCAAAGCAACCCAGTTTGATGTTGGTGCCGCCCAGGTCCACACCAATGAAATATCCGGCCATGTCGGTCTCCTCGCCTTACTCTGCGTATCCGTTGGGATGTTCGCTGTGCCAGGCCCACGCGCTTTCCACGATCGGGGCCAGGTCCGTATACTCGGGCCGCCAGCGCAGCCGTGTCCGCGCCCGACTCGCATCGGCCGTCAGAACGGGCGGATCGCCCGCGCGACGCGGCGCCTCGGTCACCTTGAACGACCGCCCCGAAACGGCCCGCACCGTGTCGATCACCTCGCGGACCGAGTAGCCCGTGCCGTTGCCCAGATTGCAGATAATTTGCGGCTCGTCCTCCAGGGCGTCCAGGGCCAGCAGGTGCGCGCGGCACAGGTCGTCCACGTGGATGTAATCGCGGATGCACGTACCGTCGGGCGTGGCATAGTCGGTGCCGAAGATTTTCACGTCCTCGCGTTTGCCCAGCGCCGCCTGGATCACCAGCGGGATCAGGTGCGACTCCGGGCGGTGATCCTCGCCGAGGCGTCTCCCGTCGCCGGCGCCGCAGGCGTTGAAATACCGCAACACGGCGTAACGAAGCCGGCCTGTTTCGCACTGGAAACGCAACATCCGCTCCACGGCCAGCTTGCTGTCACCGTAGGGGTTGATGGGGTCGGTGGGCGCATCCTCCGATATCGGCACGGTCTGGGGGATGCCGTATACGGCCGCGGTGCTGCTGAAAACGAGCTTGTCCACCCCGGCGTCCTGCATGGCCGCCAGCAGGTTGCGGGCGTGGCAGAAGTTGTTCTTATAGAACCGTAGGGGGAACTGCACCGATTCACCGACCTCGATCCACGCGGCGAAGTGCATCACCGCGTCGACGGCGTATTTGTTCAGGGTGTCGCTCAACAATCGCTCATCGGCCAGATCGCCGTACACGAACCGTGCCCGACCGACCGCGGCGCGGTGCCCTTTGGACAGATTGTCGAAGACGACCGGCTCATGCCCGGCCTGTGCGAGCATCGCCGTCATGTTGCTGCCGATGTACCCGGCCCCGCCGCAAACCAGCACCCGCATGCTATTCCCAGCCCTCGAGTCGCGCCATCTTGTCCCGCAGGCGGGCCAGTATCGCCTGCTCCAGGTCCGGATCCGGCCCCAGGTCGATCCAGGCCATGTTCCGCGCCTGCTGAGCGTTCAACTGCAATCGCTGCAACGAAGCGGTGCCGGCCGTGTACAAGGAGGCGGCCTGGGCCATGCCCCCGATCTCCATCTCCGGGATCGACAACCGTTCGACCTGCACGTCGCAGGCGACCCTGACGTCCTCGCCGACGGGCTCGAACCGCAGCTCGACGGTCCGCCGCAGGCTGTGCAGGTTGGCCTCGGCCGCGGCGCGGGCCGTGACGTTGTCCTTCCGCCAGAACTCGAAGAATTGGGCCCCGCTGAGCGGATGCGTCCGGATCAGTCCGAACTCCACGTCGAGCTTGTCGACGGTGAAGTACATGTCCCGCAGCACGTCCTCGGCGACTTCGATCGCGCGGGCCTTGTCCACGCCGGGCAGGACCAGCGGCGTGGATTCGGTCCGTTGCACCGGCGCCGCGCACCCGGCGATCAGAACCAACCCCGCCAGTATCACGCCTATTCCATGTTTGTTCATGGCCACGCGCCCTTTTTCGCTGTTCTCAACGGACCGATTGTAACCGACCCACCGCGCGACACAAGCCCCAAGGCGGCGATTTGGCCGTCGGCCCATCCGCTAAAGCCGGCACCGTGTTTGAACCGATATCTCAGAGGTGACCCGCGTCGGGTCGACGTCGAATGGTTCTCCACCCTGCCGGGACGGCGCTCCATGTCCGCGATACAACGTGCCACGCTCCGCCGCAAGTTGCAGCAGACGCCCCTGGGGGCGGTGGTGCAGCACTTCCTGGACCATCTCGACGTGGAGGCCGGCCTGAGCGAGAACACCGTGCTGGCCTACGGACGCGACCTGGAGGCCTTTGTGCGGTTTTGCCGTTTGCATCGGGTGGAGGCGCTTGGGGCGCTGGAGCCGACGCACATTTACGCCTACATGCGGGTCTTGTCGGCCGATGGCCGGGCCGAGGCCTCGATCAAGCGGGCCCTGGTCGCCATCAAGATGTTGCTGCGATTCGGCCGTCTCACCGGTCAGGTCGAGCAGGACTTCAGCGGATTGCTGGAGGGCCCTAAGCTCTGGCAGAAGCTGCCCATGGTCGCGGGCAAGGAGAAGGTGCTCCAATTGCTCGAGGCCCCGCAACCCGAGGACCCCTACTACCTGCGCGACAAGGCCCTGCTGGAGGTGCTGTACGCGACGGGCTGCCGGGCCGCCGAGGTCGCCGCCCTGCGGATGGCCGACATTAACCTGCAGATCGGCTACCTGCGCTGCTTCGGCAAGGGACGCAAGGAGCGCATCATCCCCCTGGGTCGCACCGCCATCGCCGCGATTCTCGAGTACATGAAGGAGTGCCGCCCGAATCTGGCCAAGGCCTTCAGCGGTGATTGGCTGTTCCTGTCCCGCACGGGCCGCCGCATTGACCGCATCGACATCTGGCGGATCGTCAAGAAATACGCCGGGCGCGCTGGTCTGGGGCGTAACCTGACGGTGCACACCCTGCGGCACTGCTTCGCCACGCATCTGCTCAGTGGCGGGGCGGACCTGCGCAGCGTGCAGGAGATGCTCGGCCACGCCGATGTGTCCACCACGCAGATCTATACCCACGTTGACAACGACCGGCTGCGGAGCATCCACAAGCAGTTCCATCCGCGGGCCTGAGCGACGGGTGACGGTTCACCGACTCATCGCCTCACGTCGATACGATACCACACGGTCGGCGCATCCAGGGTGACGTGCCACCCACCATCAGCGCGGGGGGCCTCCACGGCCGGGCCCAGCGGCCGGCCTGCACCGTCCATCACCCGAACGGTCAACCCCTTGGCGTCGGCCAGACCTCGCAGGCGAATCTGTCCGCGGACGGGCTCGATCTGCATTGGCCGCCGACCCCAGTGGGTCAGCGAGGTGCGGTCCTCGTTCCAGGCCATGTCCGTCAGTTGCGATCGCCCGGTCGCGGTCAGCACCAACCGCTCGGCCCGCGCGATCGGCCGTCCATCCAGGCTCGAAAGCACCAGCGCACAGAACGGGTTGTCCACCGTCGCCGACAGATGGCGCAGGGCATCTGCGGCAGGCACGAAACCGATCAGCGCCTCGGTGCGGTCGGTCTGCATCGTGACCCGTCCCCGATCAGCGGCGCGGCGCCACTGCAACTGGCCCGTGTCCGAGGCGATCACCTCCGGCACGGTAAAGGGCTCATAGGGGGTGGACGCGGTGTCGAAAGACGCAATCCGCGTGGCGTGCACCAGCGGGATCGCCAGCGAAAAGCCGGGCGTGAAGAAGGGCCTCTCCCGCCAGGAGAGCCGCAGGCTTTCGATCACCTGCTCGGCCGAGTACGACCGCATCACGGTCCGCCGGGCCGCGGCGACGTCGCCTCGGTGAAACATCAGGGCGCACGCCGCCAGGTTGGCCATCTTGACGGGGTCATGGGCGATGTCAAAATGCCCCGGCGTTTTCGTGTCCCAGGAGGTCGGCGCATCGTGCTCGAACGTGTAGAAGAACAAGCCGTCCCAGTCCTGTAGCAACGCGTATGCGGCCAGGATGGGAATGCCCTCGCAGGCGTATTCGTTGGGGAAGGGATGGTTGGTCTCCGAGACGGTGTAGGGCTTGCCTCGCACCGCCGAGCGCGACAACTGCACGGGCGTGGAGAACAAGGGGTCGTTGACCATCGGCGTATTGGGGATGGTAAAGCCGCGTCGGCCGGTCGCGGCGTCGCGGGTGTAGTTTGGATGTTGCCAGTACACGTGCCCGTCGACGATGTCGAGCTTCGACGCCGAGGCCAGCATCGGATAGCCGCTGCGGTAGTGGTTGTGATCGCTCGTCGCCGCGACCAGGGCCCGCACCCCGAGGGTGTCCTTCAGGTACGTGTACATCCCCTGGAAGAACCGATCCTCCAGCTCCATGTAGAAGCGGGCCTCGGTGGCGAAACGCAGCGCATCGGCCTTGTCGAACTGTTCCGGCCGCAATCGGGCGATCGGCTCGCCCGACCCGACACCGGCGGCCTGCTCCAGGCGCTTCAGGTCCTCATCGCTGAGGCGCTCCCGCAGCCACGCGTTATACCGCCGGTCCAGTTGTTCGGCATAGTGCCGGGTGATGCCCGCCCACGTGCCGTCGGCCGGTCCGGGCTCACGCCCGATCAGCCGGCCGGAGAACCATGCCTCGACCAGCGAGTTCTCGTTGACCAGCTCCACGATCACCAACGCCGGCTCCTCGACGTACGCCCGCTTCGTATACGGATTCACGTGGGTGAGCAACTGCCGGGCATACTCCTTCTCCAGTTCGATGATCCGCGGATCGAACAGGGTCACCGCCTTGGCCAGGCCGAGGTATTGCCAGTCCGTCACGCCGTCTTCCTTGCGGAAGTTACGGCCCACGTTCAGATTGAAGTTCGAATAGACGCCGCGCCGCTTCAATTCGGCCACGAAGAAGTCCAACCGGTCCAATTGCTCGGCACTGAGCCGACGCGTGGAGTCCGTCTCCCATTCGAACAGCGTCTTTTCCCGGCCCCAGTTGGAATCCAGGAAGTGAAATCGTGCGGCATTCACGCCGAATCGCGCCAGGTGCTCGGCGACGGCCGCGGCGTCCTCCTTGCGTGGAAAGCACGCCGCGGCCGTCAGGTTCACGCCCCAGATGCGAAGCCGCGAGCCATCGGCCCGCACCAGGTGGCCGTTCTCGATCCGCACGAACCCCCCCGCCCCGGCGGGCGCATCCAGCAGAAACGACACATCCACGAGCGACGGCGCATCGCCCGCGCTGCGCCACGGTATCTCGAAGTCCACCCATTGACCGCCGGCCACCGCCGTGCACGTCACCAGCACGCCAATCCACCATCGCACCGCACGATTCATCGATCAGCCTCCTTCAAGGTCACCCAGGCCTTGCGAACGGAGAAGCAGTCGTCACCCGAGAACACCAGCCAAAAGGAACGCCCATCGGGCGCGATCCACTGGGTGGGGATCGCCGCGGACTCGCCGGGCCCCACGTCCCACCGTTCGGTGAAGTACGCCGTCGTCCACGGACCCCACGGCTGCGGCGCATCATAAATCGCAAAGCCGCCCTCCTGGCGCAGATCTGGGTCGGGCCCGGCCGGAAGCGCCTGCCACCAGAGATAGCACCCCAGCGGCGCGGCGTAACACATGCTCGAACGATAACACCGCCCCGGATGGACGAACACCGGCCGTCGCCGATGAACGTCGGCGGTCCAGGCCGGCTCGGCCGGGCTCGTCCCCGCCCAGAACTCATACGCCTCCCGCTCGCGGATGCGGTCCTTGGGAACACGGGCCAGGACCATTGCATCGGCCGGTTTGTAGGCGCTGTCACCATCCAGGGAATAGACATAGACGTACTCGTCGCGGGCGCCGGCGTAGTTGCGGCCGAAGTTCAGGAACGTCGGACAGCCGAAGCTCTCGGCAAATCGCCACGGGGCCCACCGCCACGTCGCGCCACGGTCCTCGGACCAGGCCAGTTGCGCGTTGCCCGCATTGCGGGCCAACATGTAAAGGACCCCGTCGACCATGAGCAGACCCGAAGCCTTCTTGCCCGTCGCTCCGTCGCCGATCTGCTCGCCGGAGGCCGAGCGGATGTTCACACCGTGGAAGTCCTCCGGCCCGCCCAGAACCTTCGCCAGACCCAAGCTCAGCTTGCGGTCGACCTTCGGCTCGAATCCCCACCCATCCCCGTAGGCGGTGTACAAGGCATCGTCATCCCCCCAGGTGATGGGCCAGTTGTCGCTGCCGCGGGCCTTGCGGATGATCGTCTCGGGGGGGGGCCCAGCGAATCTGGCCGATCACGTCGCTGGGCGGGTACGGGGGCGACACGGAGGACGGCCTGTTCCGGGCAACCGCACGGGTGCCGGCTGCAAGCGCCGGCCTCTCCGCGACGCCGCACGCGATGATGGCCAGCACAACCGAACTTCGATGTAAAAACTCGCGCCGCGTTACACCGGCCAAGTCGGCATGGGTCTTCTTCCTGGGTACATGGCTCATCCAGGACTCCCCATCGTTGGGTATCGCGTCATCTATCGGATGACCTCTACGACAACGGGATGATCGCTCAGCACCAACGTGAGCGAGTCGACCCCGGTCAGGGTGTGCATCGGCGACGTGCCTACCGTCGGGTCATACACACGGACCGCCATACACCGCACGCCCAGATTCACCGTGATCGTGTCCGCGCCGCCGGTGAAGCGTTCACCCCACAACACCAGGGCGAAGGTGCCGTGGCTCTTCTGGAGGAGCAGATCGTGCACGGTCGCCGGCTGATTCGGGATGGCGTAAGCCAGGCGTCCGGGCGTTGAAACGGCGCCACGGTGGGCCAGGATGGTCGTCAGGTTGTGCAGGTAATGAGCCGCCTGCTTGGGCGTATAGTCCATTCTGTAGATGGCATAGCGTTCGTGGGCGGGCTCGTTGGAGCGGGTCCGCAGCAGGTAGATGGCCGTGTGGCTCCAGCCCCGTTTGAACTGGGATAGATAGAGGTTCATGAACAGACGCGCCTGGATTTCCTCTGTGACATCTCCCCCAACCGGAAAGCCTGTCTCCGTCGTCACTCTCGGCAGCGTCGCGAGTTCGGCCTCTGAGTAACCGGGGAACTTCTTCCGCCAGGTCCGTCCGTGATTCCCGTATAATCCATCCACTGGACAGTCCCGGCCGGGACTG
>DSDH01000709.1 GCA_011055475.1 Phycisphaerales bacterium
CCTCCAGGTTCACAACCGGCTCTTGAATAGGCCTCTTGTGGCGCGGGCCCGGTTCGCATAGGCTGGACCGTGATCGTTGCAGATCTGAGTTCACCGATACCGTCGGAGGAGCCTATGGAACCGCGTTGGGCCGTCTGGGCCAAGGAATTGGCCGCCGTCGCACAGAATGGATTGACCTACACCGAAAGTGCCTATGAGCGGGAACGGTACGAGAAGGTGCGTCGCATCGCCGCCGAGATCTTGGCCGCGGGCGGCGGTGGTTCGCCCGAAACGGTCGCCGCGCTCTGGCAGCGCGAGCGCAACTACGCGACGCCCAAGGTGGACGTTCGCGGCGTGATCTTTCGCGACGACAAGATCCTGCTTGTGCGCGAGGCGCTGGACGGCGGCTGGACGCTGCCCGGCGGCTGGGCCGATCCATGCCAGTCGCCGCGCGAGGCCGTCGAGCGGGAGATACTCGAGGAGTCGGGCTTTGAGGCGCGGGCCGAGCGGCTGCTGGCCGTGTATGACCGCGCCCGCCAGGGGCACACGCCCATCATGCCGTTCCACATTTACAAGCTGTTCATCCTGTGCCGGATTACGGGCGGCGCGCCGGCGATCAGCCACGAAACCCTGGCTGTCGACTTCTTCGCCGAGGACGCCATCCCGTCGTTGTCGCTGAGTCGCACCCTGCCGCGCCAGATTCACCGGATGTTCGAGTTCTACCGCGACCCGACCCTGCCACCGGATTTCGATTGAAGCAGGGTGTTCATCGCGCGGTTCAGAATCGTTGCCTCACCTGCGGGCAAATGCCTGGAAACCGCTGTCCACAACGGGGCGAGGTTTTGTCGAATGACCTTCTCGACGGCGGAGACTTGTGGCAGATAGTCGCTGAATAAGATGGCCTTGCTGTCAGGCCGGTCATTGGCATACCGCGCGATGAGCGAAAGAGACTTCAGTTTTCGGTAATGCCTCCAGATCTTCTCGTAGGTACGGTTGTGCTTCAGGATACTCTCCCGTCGGTCGTGACTCTGTCCGTGCTTCTTCTCTTTGTGCCAAAGGACCGCTTCTACGGCATGCAAGGCGGCATAGAAGGCCACCGTGACCATCCAGTCGGAGAATTCCGGGCGAAGGGCCAAATACGCGAGGACGTCAAGGTTGTGGCAGGCGAGGGCGACGTGCTCCTCGGTCTTAGGCATTGAAGCGGTACTCCAAGATCATTTGCTCGGGATTGCAGAACGACAGGTAGCATTCTGGCCCGCACTTCGGCAGCGACTGAACGTCCAGAGGCAGATCAGCGAAATGCCCCGCAGCCTCCAGGGCCAGGTCCGTCAGAGCGTCTTCAAAGGCATCATCGTACTGCGTGGAATGGGTCACTGTAACCAGCAGTAGGCCCGCGTCGCGCACCGTGAGCAGCGCCTTTGCAACCTTGTCCCGTCGTTCGGAGATCCACTGGCCCAGGAACCGCAGCAGTTGGGGAAACTGTCTTTGGACGCGAAGTCGGCCCTCTTTGTCATAGGCTCGACAGGCATCTATGACTTCGTTAACCGTCATATTGAACCGGTCTTCGTCCTCCGGTTCGAAGGTCACCATCCGGTCCCTTTCCCGGTAAAGGATAAAAACCGGCTCAATTCTCTGGGGTCTTGTTGTCGGGGCCATGTGTACCTCCATCTGCCGTCCAGAACCACCGGCACGGTTACTCAGCGGTACGACTCAGTCCCGTCCGTGGTTCTGTCTTACCAGGGCCTCCATGTGCCCAACAAAATGTATTCTAGAGGTTTGGTTCGACCGAATCAAGCGGAGGGCTTGAAAAACTGCCTACCATGAACACCTCTCAAGGCCTCGACGGTTCATGGATCGCCCCTTAAGTCTCTTTTCTCTGGGGGGTTATGAGCTTTACGTGCCATCCACTGGTGGATCGCGTCGGCCAACGCTTCGGGCTCATCGGTGCCGATTCGCACCCGCTTGCCCGATCGTATCTCCAGCTCCACCGCGTCGTAACCGGCGATGTTGTACACCCAGGCGCCCGCCATCCAGTGAATGCCCCAGCCATGCAGCCACGTGTTGCGCACCGGTCGGCACGCCGCAACCTGGCCCAGGTCAAAGCGCTTGTGAAACACGCCGGGGCCGAAGCGCACATGCAGCGTTTGACCCTCGATGCGGACCGTGAGGCTGTGCATCATCATCGTCCCCCAAATCATCGCTGCCTCGGTCAGCAGCGCCACGACCAGCAGCCCGGCCAAGGGGTGCGACGCCGGCCGCTCACTGCCAAGCACCTGCAACAGCACGGGTCCGGCAAAGACGCCGGCCACCAGCATCGTCGAAAAAACCATGGCGTAAAAGGCCCAACCGCCTTTCTGCCGGTGTTCGTAGGTTACGCTCATCTCGTTCATGGTCACAGCCTCCGCGTGTTCCTTCGGTTGGGTCGTCGTGGGCGCATGAAAAAGGCCGATCTTTCAGGATCGGCCCGTTATCGTTACGTTCGTTCCCGCCAGGTGCTCTAGCACAACGCGATGTAGCTGGCGATGGCCAGAATCAGAATCCGCTTCTTGCTCACCGTAAACGGAACCCAGAACTTGTAGTAGAACCGCTTCATGTTCTGTCTCCCACCTGTCACCCGGCTACCGAAGCCTGTTTTCTGCCCCTCTACGACAACCGTATTATAGCACAAACGGCCCTTGAGATCAATCATAATCGGCCTTCGGAGCGGGTGCAGGGTGCCGACGGGGGCGTCCGATAAAGGCCCAGGCGACAGCCTTGGAAAGGGGAAAACGCCGGCTTCGCGGCGTTCATGATCGACGGCCCGATAACCGACTGAGCTTATGGCGCACGACCCGATTGAGGCTGCGCAGCTCCACCGGCTTGGTGATGTAGTCGTCGGCGCCGATCTCGAAGGCCTGCTCGATCTCGCCCACCTGGGTCCGGGCCGTCAGCATGAACACGGGGATGCCCGCCATCTCGGGGTCATACTTGAGCTCGCTGAGCACCTCCAGCCCGTCCATGCCGGGCATGCTCCAGTCCAGCAGGATCACCTCGGGCCGGACCTCATGGGCCAGACGCAACCCCGCCGGTCCGTCCGCGGCGCAATAGACCTTCCAGCCGGTGAGGCGCAGATGGTATGAGACCAACTCCAGGAAGTCGGCCTCATCGTCGATCACCAGTATGGCAGTCCGTTTCCTCATGGTCCGTCCCTGTCGAACGTGGGGGCATTCTACCGGGTCCCGGCGATCAGGGCAACACGCATTGTGCCGGCGATCGCGTTGGGACCCCTGCGGTCCGCCCCGGAAAGGCCCAAAAAGTGTGCCCTAAGCCAAGGGCTGGCCGATACGTGGTAGTGGCCCGGTCCGCGTCGGGACACGGACGGCCACGTTATCGGAGCCGGAACATGACGACGCAGACAGCCAGACGCACCACGGTCAAGCGGTGCCCCTTCTGCGCGGAGCTGATCCAGGCCGCCGCGGTCAAGTGTCGGTTCTGCGGCGAGTTTCTCTGCGGTGACCGGGCGCCCGGCGCCGCGGTGGCGCCGCAGACGGCCGCCGCCTTGACGGGCGGGGACCCCGACCCGATGACAGCGACTGCGGCCGAGGGGCTGGAGGAGGAGGTACTGTACTGGGGTCGGCCATCGATCTGGGCGATGGGGCGGACGCTGTGGATCGGTGCAGGCGTGATCGTGCTCTCCGGGCTGGTGGCGTTCTACCCGGTCGGTAACGCGGTGGATCGGCTCATCCCGAACCTGTCGGAGGCCAGACTGCTCGCCATCGAGGCCCGGATCCAACAGGCGGCGGTGCTCATCGGCGGGGCGGCGTTGCTGTGGTTGTTGCTTCGCCTAGCCGTGCTCAAGAGCATTTCGTACGAGGTGACCCCCGACCGGATCGAGTGGGCCCGCGGGCTTCTGGCCCGCCGGATAGACAACCTGGACATGTTCCGCGTCGTGGACCTCAAATTGCACCGCTCGGTGTGGGAGTGCCTGCTGGGCATCGGCACGCTGACGCTCATAACGCGGGATGACTCCGATCCGCAGTTCGCCTTCGAGAAGGTTCGGCACTGCCGCTACCTCTACGACGTGCTCAAGAAGGCCAGCCTCGATGCCGACAAGCGCCGCAGCGTCATCCACATTGAGTGACCCGCCATGCCCCACCGGGGGCCGCAAAGAATACCATCCGCGGTCGCCGCACCCCTATGCTTTATGCCTGCACCTGCGCCACGACGCGTTTTTCGTTGCCTGGCGTGTTCCCGGCCACTATCGTAGGCGACTTGGAAGTGGCCCGGCCTGGACGCCGGCCCGGATGGCCGATGGCATGACAACTGGAATCGATGTATGGCTCGCAACGAAACACCTGCTGAAAAGCTGGACTTCATTCGACAGATCGTGGCCGAAGACCGCCGCACGGGCAAGTGGGACGGCCGTGTGATCACCCGCTTTCCGCCCGAGCCCAACGGCTACCTGCACATCGGGCACGCCAAGAGCATCTGTCTGAACTTCGGCATCGCCGCCGAATTCGGCGGTCGGTGCCACCTGCGCTTCGACGACACGAACCCCACCAAGGAAGAGGCCGAATACGTCGAATCCATCCAGCAGGACGTCCGCTGGCTGGGTTGGGACTGGGGCGAGCATCTGTACTTCGGCAGCGATTACTTCCAACAGATGTACGACTGGGCCGTGCAGCTCATCCAGGCCGGCAAGGCCTACGTGTGCGACCTGACGGCCGAACAGACCCGCGATTACCGAGGCACGCTCACCGAGCCCGGCCGCGAAAGCCCCTGGCGCCACCGGAGCATCGAGGAGAACCTCGACCTGTTCGAGCGCATGAAGAACGGCGAGTTCCCCGACGGCAGTCGCACGCTTCGCGCCAAGATCGACATGGCCCACCCCAACCTGAACCTGCGCGACCCGGTGATGTACCGCATCCTGCACGCCGCGCACCACCGCACGGGCGACGCCTGGTGCATCTACCCGATGTACGACTGGGCCCACGGCCTGGAGGACAGCATTGAGGGGATCACCCATTCGATCTGCACGCTGGAGTTCGAGAACCATCGGCCCCTGTACGATTGGTTCTTGGATGCCTTGGGTGTCCACCATCCCCAGCAGATCGAATTCGCGCGGCTGAACCTCACCTATACGGTGATGAGCAAGCGCAAGCTCCTGCGGCTCGTGCAGGAGGGCCACGTCCGCGGTTGGGACGATCCGCGGATGCCCACGATCAGCGGCATGCGCCGCCGGGGGTATTCGCCCGAGGCCATCCGCGAGTTCTGCCGGGTCATCGGCGTCAATAAGTTCAACAGCACCGTGGACGTGCAACTGCTGGAGCATTGTCTGCGACAGGACCTGAACAAGACCTCGCCGCGGGTGATGGCCGTGCTGCGTCCCTTGAAGGTGGTGATCGAGAATTACCCCGATGGGCAGGTCGAGGAGCTGGAGGCGGTCAATAATCCGGAGGACCCGTCGGCCGGGACGCGGAAGGTCCCGTTCTCCCGCGAGCTGTATATCGAGCAGGACGACTTCATGGAAGAGCCGCCCAAAAAGTTCTACCGTCTGGCGCCGGGCCGGGAGGTCCGTCTGCGGTACGCCTACTTCGTCACCTGCACGGACGTGGTCAAGGACGCCGACGGTCGCATCGTGGAACTGCGCTGCACCTACGACCCGGCCACACGCGGCGGCGACGCCCCCGACGGCCGCAAGGTCAAGGCGACCCTGCACTGGGTCAGCGCCGAACACGCCGTCGACGCGGAGGTACGGCTCTACGAACACTTGTTCACGAAGGAGAACCCGGAGGAGGTCGAGGAGGGGCGGGATTTCACCGCGAACCTGAATCCCGATTCGCTTCAGGTGCTCACCGGGTGCAAGGCCGAGCCCTCGCTGGCCCGGGCCAAGCCGCTGGAGCGGTTCCAGTTCGAGCGTTTGGGGTACTTCTGTGTTGATCCGGACACGGCGCCGGGCCGCGTGGTGTTCAACCGTACGGTCACCCTGCGCGACACGTGGGCCAAGGTCCGACAGAAAGACGATCAGTAGCGATGACCGAAAGCGCCGCGAGGGTCCTGGTGCGCGGACCGACGGCCATGGCGGGCGGCTATTCCGTGAAGATCATCTTGATGGCCACCAGGAGCATGGCGACGCCGAAGACCTTTTTCAGCAGCTCCTCGTTGATCGAGGTGGCGAACTTGGCGCCGAACAGCCCGCCCAGGAAGAACCCCAGACAGATCACGGCGGCGATTCGGACGTCGACGTATCCTTCCTTGTAGTACGTCCACGCCGCCAGCAGGCCGATCGGCGGAACCATCAGGGCCAGCGTCGTGCCCTGCGCCGCGTGCTGAGACAAGCCGAAGAGATACACCAAACAGGGAACCAGGAGGATACCCCCGCCGATGCCCAGCAGACCGCTGAGCACCCCGGCGGCCAGACCGATGAGGAGAACGAGAAGCAAGTCCATGACGTTTGACCTTCTTGGAGACATTACATGCCGCCCGAGGCCGGGCCGAACAGGTCGGCAAACTTCTCTTCGATGGAATCGGCGGCGCACAGGGTCTGGCCGATCAGCACCGCGCCGAGACGGGCGGCGATCAGCTTCTCCACGTCGGCCCGGGTGCGCACGCCGCTTTCGGCGACGACGTGCCGCCGGTCGGGGGCCAGCTCGGCCAGCCGCAGCGTGGTGTTCAGGTCCACCTGCATCGTCGTCAGGTCGCGGTTGTTGATGCCCAGCACGCTGTAATGCCTTTTCGGAAAGTCCAGCAGGCTGCGTACCGCCAAGAGCGTGTCGATGCTGTGCACCTCCAACAACACCGTGAGCGTCAACTGGCCGGCCAGGATCATGAGGTCCATGAGCTGGCCCGCCGGCAGGGCCTCGGCGATCAGCAGAATCGCGTCGGCCCCGGCGGCCCGGGCCTCGTAGACCTGGTATGGGTCGATGATGAAGTCCTTCCGCAGGATGGGCAGCCCGACGGCCGACTTGACCTGCGTCAGGTCCTCCAACCGGCCGCCGAAGTGCTTCTCGTCGGTCAGCACGCTGATCGCCTGGGCCCCGCAGTCCTCGTAGGTCCGCGCGATGCGCACCGGGTCAAAATCCTCACGGATGACGCCGGCCGACGGCGAGGCCTTCTTCACCTCGGCGATCACGTTCAGCCCGCGCCGATGGGGGCGCGTGACCGCCCGATGAAAGTTGCGACAGCGGCCCAAGCCCTCACACTGGGCGACCACCACCTCCATCGGCGTCTCGGCCTTGCGGCGCGCGACCTCAAGCCGCTTGTGGGCCAGGATCTCATCCAGCACGTTCCCCACGGCGGTTCCTATTCGAACACCTGCACAAACACCATCCGAAGCTGGGCGAGCGTGGTCTGCAACATCTGAGCTTCTTCCTCGGTCAGGTTCCCCTGTGTCTTGTCCTCGATCGTTTGGAGCATGTCGATGTTGAACCGGGCCATGACGGGGTCGGGCGGCGGGGGTTGAGAGCCTTCTTCGTGGATCAGCCCCAGCGCGAACATGGCCTGGGTGGCGAACATGCTGATCAGGGCCGTGAGGTTCGCCGGCGGCAGTTCCCCCCGCTGATCCTGCTCGTCGGGGCCGGTCTGCTGCTCGGCTTCGAGAGCCTCCTTTTCGCGTTGGGCCTGGACCTTCCAGTCTTCATCCACAATGATCTTCTTTTCCGGTTCCTGTTCGACCATCGGTCTTCCTCAGCTAGTGTTTGTACCGTTTCAAGGCACGTTGCATATCCCGCACCTGCTGTTCCTTCTGCAGGCGGGCCCGCTTGTCGTATTGGCGTTTGCCCCGCGCCAGGGCCAGCTCCACCTTGGCCAGACCGCGCGCGGTGAAGTAGATTCGCAGCGGCACCAGGGTAAACCCCCGCTGGGTCAACTTGGATTCGATTTTGCGTATCTGGCTGCGCCGCAGCAGGCACTTGCGACGGCGCTCGGACTCATGGTTCTGGGCGGCCAGGGCGTAAGGGGCGATCTTGGCACCGATCAGCCAGACCTCGCCGTCGATCACGCGCGCATAGGCCCCGTCGAGGTCGCCGCCGCGATGACGTAGGCTCTTGACCTCGGTACCCAACAGCGCCAGCCCGGCCTCGACCTTCTCGACCAGTTCGTAGTCGTGCCAGGCCTTCTGGTTGCGGACCTGGGGCGGCGCGTTCGCAGTTCGGGGTGATTTCCCGGTCATGACCCCATCTTATACGGGCCCATGCTTTTTGCAAGCATGCCGATGGGCAACGGAATTCGCCGATGCCGGCCAAGAAGCGACGAGGGCCGGCAGAACCCCCTGAGACGGAGGCCGTGTGGGCATCGGCGCAACGAGAACATGTCGGGAAGGCACAAAGAGTCCATGTGGGTCCCCAATAATCCAAGGACGCTCTCATCTATAAGTGTTCAGAATTGTAAAATAAGTTATGTCTTTTCCCGGATCGAGCCAGTACGTTTCTTTTTGTCAGAGTGGCGGTTCGTAACGTATTTATTTACAGGTCTTTATGGTAGCGAGAGGCGCGGCCGACCGTGGCGGTAAAAGGGTTGTTATCGGAACAGTGTTGACTTCTCGTTTTGGATGTGCTAGGGTATCTGCGTATGGCGACAACCAAAAAGCGAGCGAAGACCACCACGAGACGGGACAACAAGAAGCCCTCGGCAGTCGCAAAAATCAAGCAGAATCGAGCCTTCCGTACGTATGACCAGGCCATGAAGTATCTGTTTGAGCGCACCGACTACGAGCGTCAGCAGCGCGTGCGCTATAACAGCGACACGTTTGACCTGGGACGGATGGAACGGCTTCTGGACGGTCTGGGCAACCCCCACAAGCATTTGACCGTCGCACACATCGCCGGTACCAAGGGCAAGGGCTCGACGGCGACGATGCTGGCGCGGATGCTCGAGGAGAACGGGTACTGTGTGGGTTTGTACACCTCGCCGCACGTGGTCAGCCTGCACGAACGGATCGTCGTCAACAGCCGGATGATCACCAAGAAAGACATGCTGGGCCTGATCAACCGCGTGCACGCCACCGTGGAGAAGATGATCAAGGATTCGGATGCGCCGACGTTTTTCGAGATCATGACGGCCATGGCGTTTCTGTACTTCATGGACCGGCAGGTCGATCTGGCGATCGTCGAAAC
>DSDH01000499.1 GCA_011055475.1 Phycisphaerales bacterium
CCTCGATTTGCCGGGGGATGGTCGGTTCATCGGGCCCAGGGCCTTCGGATGCCGCCAACAACAGCGTGCAAAGCAATCTGCTGATCCATGCGATGTGTCCAACCATGGGGTACCCTCCTGTTGCCTGTCCGACACGTGTCCAGAGACCGCCGCGCTTTGGGAAAATCACAGCCGCCTGATGGAAACCGGCGGGCAAAAACACCACGGACCCGTGAACGAATAATGACGTTCGGGGTCATGCGTTTTTGTCGCCCCGGTCGCCGGGCCGGGTCCAGGGCAGGAATGACACGTGGACGATGCCTTGTGCACGTCCATCCAACGGTTAATAACACGCCCCAGACCACAAAGACTCCCAAGGCCTTTTTGAGGCAGTTTACCTGACTTCTTTGGCCTCGGCAAGAATTTTGAGGTTTTCCCCGGAAAGTTGTTGAACGGTCAGATTCGCGTGAATATAGTGTGGCCCGTTCAAGCTCAATGTGTCGGAGGGCGAGGACGTGAGAGTTCAGTTCGGGGCGCAACGATTTCCATAGATCCCAGTGGTTGGTGTGCGCCTCGTTGAGAGCCGAGATGGAGTTCGAAGGGTTTTCTGCTTTGATGGGCGCAAGGTGTGCGCGCTGTTGGCGCCGTCGTACCAGGGATGAGGCTTAGACAAGGCGGTCGAGTCGACGGGGTCGAGACGAGCGGAAAGTAGTACCATACTTCAGGTCGTGAGCATGGAGGCTTGCGGCCTTTTTTCTTTGTTCCGGCCAGTGGCGTCGCACGGCGCGCATCGTGGTGCGGGGTGTGGGCCCTGCGTGGCGTCGTGTGTCTGCCCATCGCCTCCTGCCCGCGAAACCGCGTGCAGGCCCCCGACGACGACGGACTCATCCGGCCTGCGCCATTCGAGCAGAAGATGACTGCGCCCGCGTCAGGGTCGGTTGCGGAGGCTCAGGTTGTCCAGGTAGAAGGCCGTCCTGGCCGTCGCGTTGCTCACGAAGCCCAGCCATTCGAGCCTGTCGAACTCATCGCTGCCATGCGGCAGGTCCTTCCACGCCCCGATCCGACGGTCCCCCGCGGTGACGGTCAGGTCCCAGCGGTTCGGCGCCGAGGCGCCCAGAGGCGCGGTGATCTCGAAATGGACCCACGTCTGTGTCGGCAACACGGCCGACGCGTCGCCGGTGGCGATGAGCCGCCCACGGCGAATACTCAATCGCGGCCCCGTGCGGTAGGGGCTTTTGCCGTAGTCGCGCCACTCGATGGTGACGTCGGAATCGGCAGCGATCCACAGATCGAATGACGTCGTGGTGTGTCCCGATGGATGGCGGACGCGATAGACCAGGTGCGGGTTGTACGTCTGCTGCAGCCCCGGTGCATCGACGATCTTGACCGAGCGATTGCCGCCCGCGGCCCGCTCATCGGTCACGACGATAGCATCGCCCCGGTTCTCGACGTGCACCTCGGCGTTGGCCGGGACCTGTCCCACGGCCGTCGATTCGTAATCGTCCTCCAGGTCCACGGGCGGCGGAGGCGGCGGGATGACGCGCTGCCGCACGGGGAGCCGACGGGCCAGCGCGATCCAGTCCGGATCGCCGTATACGCCTGCTTGCGACGCATCGAATGGCACGAAGCCGACCTTCAGCGCCGGGCTGCCCGGCCGCAATCGAAAATCCCGCGCTGTGGCGTTCACGAAGCCCGGATCGGCCACGATTGAGTGCGTATCGTGGCCGGTCTGCTCCCGCCACTGCTCCAGGCTCTTGCCCAGGAACTCCACCGCCCCGGCGGTGTTCCAGTAACAGTTGCGGTCCATGCGCACCCGCACGCGATCCCACGCGCCGGACAGCAGCGTCCCGCTGTCGTAATACACGATGTTGTTCTCGAACGTGAACGACAGGTGTTCCTCGACCCGCGTGGCCTGCACCTGGTGCAGCTCGCTGAACGCCAGGATGTTATTGCGGATGACGTTCTCCTTGCCGTAGTGCTGGTGGAAGCCGCCGGTCTTGACGTCGTACACGAGGTTGTTGGCCATCGTGATGCCCGTGCTGCCCTCATCGGTGTACAGACCCCAGCCGCCGTAGGAGTAGGCGTACACGTCGTGGATCACGTTGTTGTTGACGGTTGTGCCCTCGCTGGGGCCCAGGGTGTAAACGCCGCCCATATCGCTGAGCACCCCGTAGCCGATGTGGTGCAGGTGGTTAAAGTCCACGTGGTTGCGCTGGGCCAGGCTGTCGGAATAGCCCCATCGCCAGCCGACGGAGACGGCCGTGTACATGAAATCCCCCACGTCGTTGTGCGTCACCCGGTTGTCGCCGCTCTGACCGATCCACACGCCGACCGCGCAGGGGAAGATGTGCCCCCCGCCGTGAATGATGTTGTTATCCACGGTGATGTGGCTCGTGCGGCGGTGCTCCTGGGAGGCGATGGAGGTCTGGCCGATGCGGACGCCGCCGGCGCCCACGTCGTTGACGAGCGTGCGTCGCAGCGTGCAATCCCGACAGCCCTCCCGAAACCAGATGCCGTACACGCCGGTGTGCTCCACGCGACAGCGGTCGATCACGATATGCCGGGCCCCGTCGGCCATGACCACGGCGTCGATGGGCGACGCGGCCTGCGCCGCCTCGAAGCCGCCGGGTGGCGTGAGGTGCTGCGCGTAGGCAAAGGACAGGCCCTCCAGGCGGATGTGCTCCACGAATCGCTGGCGGTCCAGATCGCCGCGAAACGCGATGAACCTCTCCAGCACCGGCGCGACCACCACCGCCCGCAACGGGTCCTCGCCGGCCAGGGGCCTGTAATACAGCGTGCCATCGGGATCCAGGAACCACTCGCCCGGCGCATCCAGGGCCGCGCGGAAGTTCTCCAGGTGGAACCGCGTCTCGGCGTGCCAGTTGTTCCAGGGCTTCATGCCCTTGCCCTCAGTGACCAGCAGGCCGCGGTCGAAATCGACGGCCGAGACGAAGCGACGCGTGGTGTCCCACTTGTGATAAACGAGCATGTTGACCCGCTGCAATTCCTGGCGCGTCAAGCCCTGAAGGCATTGCAGGTCCTCGCGTCGCACGCCGATTGTTTGTCGGGCCGCGCGATTATGGCCGCTGCCGGGCTCCAGAAACTCCTCCTTCACGCCAAGCATGTAGAAGTAGTATTCGTTCGGCGTGCGGGCCCGGGTCGCGCGGCGCCCGTTCACCCAGAGCTGCTCGAACGTCCATTCGCCTTGGGCCACCTGCGGGAGGCGGACCCCCCACAGCCCGTCACCGGCGGGTCGCAAGCCCTCGATGCGTCGGCCGCCCAGGAAGACAGGCCGGGCCCCGGGGGCGGCGGCGTAGGTGATCGGCGCGGCCTCGGTGCCGCTGTCGGCCTCGGTGAGCACGAGCGTCTCCCGCATGGTGTAGCGGCCATCGGCGACCTGTACGCGCACCGGGCCGTCGATCCGTCCGGCGGCCTTGAGCTTGCGGATCACGTCCCGCGCCGCCGTCAGCGAGGCCACCGGCCCGTCCGTCCCCGCGGCGTCGGCCTCGGCCCGCAGGCCCGACCACGCATCCCGCCCATCGGGCGCCACGTAAACCGTCGTGACCCCCGCCGCGCAGATCGTCCCCATTGAAAGCCACGCCAACACGGCGCCACGCAGTGTGCTTTTTCGAGTCATTCGACCGCACCTCCAGAATGAAAGCGGTTTCGCAGTACTCCCAGTATAGCGGCCGGGTCGATCTTCGCAATGTTGCCGCGATGGCGACAACGAGCCGCCCTTGATTATCGGACAGTCACGGGGCCCATCGGGGAATCGTCGGCATTCCTCCGTTCGTCGAAAAGCGGACGTTACTGCCGTGCATGCGAACAGACCGCTTGGCGCGATCATAGGGATCATAGCGACGGCATCGACGAGGCCGGATTGAAAAGACTGCCATTATCGGATGTTTCGGATTCGGCTTTCTTGCCGATTCGCTTGACTTGGGGGTTTTTACTTGCTATGCTGCACTTCTCATTCAGTGGCAGCCCAAGGGATAGGGCGCATACCTGCACGGATCGCAGCAAGTAGCCGCGCGAGGCTTCGGTCAGCGGACCGGCCTTGCCGGAGGGGAGACAGCCATGCGGTCCACATTCAACAGGTGCGGCCAGGCCGCGCAGGAACAATCCGCCGGCGTGCCGTCGCGGGCGGTGAAGCGGGTCATCGTGCTGGGGGCCCTGGCGGGCGTATTCTCGGCGGCGTTATGGTTGCCGGGGGGCAGGAGCGAGCTGGTGTCGCTGAGCCGGCCGGCGACGGAGCCCGTTGCGCCGGCTGAGGAGACGTCATTGGTGCCGGCGGCTGAGCCGATGCACGAAAGTGCCGTGCTGCACCTGCTTGAGGCCAACCTGGCCGCCATGCCGGTGCCAGCAACCCCGCCGACCCCGCGGGAGGCGTCCCCGGCGAAGGATCCAGCGCCGGCCGAGGGCCAAGGCGAGTGGAAGACGGTGCGGATGCGGGTGACGGCCTATTGTGCGTGTCCGATCTGCTGCGGCAAGAACGCCGACGGCTACACCGCGTGCATGCACAGGATCCGACCGGGCGACACCTTTGTGGCCGCGGACAAGAAGTACGCGTTCGGCACGGAGATGATCGTGCCGGGTTACAACGATGGCCGGCCCGTCTTCGTCAAGGATCGCGGACGGCTCATTACGGGCGACCGTCTGGATGTGTTTTTCGACTCGCACGAGACCGCCCGACAGTGGGGCGTCCGTCATCTCGACGTCCGGATCCGCCGGCCCTGACCACTCCACCCCGCGGCGCAGAGCCAGGCGGCACTCGATGCGAAACCCACACTCCGCGTGCAAGGCGTCTTGCCTTCATGGTATGCCCAGCACAACCGGGGAGGGCAGGCTGTGCCCATAGCAGGTTGTTGAGAAAGTATCACCCCGGACCCCGGATCGAGTCCGGGACAGGCCTTGATCCCGGATCCACGCTCGACGTATGGTGTGCTCTCTGCAAGCGAAGTGTGGATTCCCGCCCGCCAAGGCGCGTCGACTTTCGCGGGAATAACAGGAAGGGCCTATTTTCGTGGCCCGTGCGTTCTTCAACGGATTGATGGGCCATCCACTTCACCCTTCGGGTTCAGTGGCTGCCACCTGGCGCACGCGGCGCGGGGCGCGTGCGGACGCGGCCGTACATGCCGACGCGGGTGGCCAAGAATGAAAAATGGAAGCCAAGAATCGCTTGACAGCCAAGACAGTCGCTACGCGCGGACGCGTCGCAGCCATGGAGTCCCGAGGGGTGGCAGCCACTGAGCGAAGCGAAGTGGATGGGTCTGCCCAAGAAGACCGCGCCTTGCTCAGGATCCACAGGATGCCATAGGGCCACAAGGCCTCTGCTTTCTTCTTGTGTCGGGCTGTGCGGCACGTATAGTGTTGGGTTTTGGCCATGTGTCGCCGTCGGCTCGCGGGCCGTGCCGGCGCGCATGGAAAGCTATCGGCACGTCGCAGCCACGGAGAACAGACATGAACAGCGACAAGGTGAAAAAGGGTCTGGAACGGGCGCCCCATCGCGGTCTGATGCGGGCCTGCGGACTGACGGACGCGGACATCGACAAGCCGTTCATCGCGGTGGCCAACAGCTTCTGCGAGATCGTCCCCGGCCACGTCCACCTGGACGAGGTCGCCCGGACGGTCAAGGACGCCATCCGCCAGGCGGGGGGCGTGCCCTTTGAGTTCAACACCATCGCCGTCTGCGACGGTATCGCCATGGGGCACGGCGGTATGCGCTACTCGCTGGCCAGTCGCGAGATCATCGCCGACGCGGTTGAGACCATGATCCGCGCCCACTGCTTCGACGCGATGGTCTGCATCCCCAACTGCGACAAGGTCGTGCCGGGCATGCTGATGGCCACGATGCGGCTCAATATCCCGACGGTTTTCGTCTCGGGCGGGCCCATGGCCGCGGGCAAGACCGCCGATGGCCGAGCCGTCGATCTGATCACCATCTTCGAAGGCGTCGCCGCCCGCAACGCCGGCACCATGAGCGACGAGCAACTGCACGAGTTGGAATGCACGGGCTGTCCGAGTCAGGGAAGCTGTTCGGGCATGTTCACGGCCAACAGCATGAACTGCCTGTGCGAGGCGATCGGCCTGGCCCTGCCCGGCAACGGCACCATCCTGGCCATCGATCCGAAGCGACAGAGCCTCTACCGCCAGGCCGGAGCGCAGATCATGGAGCTGCTCCGCCGCGATATCCGCCCCAAGGACATTGTGACCCGCGCGTCGATCGACAACGCGTTCGTCCTGGATATGGCGATGGGCGGCTCGACGAACACCGTGCTGCATACACTGGCCCTGGCCCACGAGGCGGGGATCGACTACGACCTGGACCGGATCAACGAGATCAGCGGCCGGTGCCCCAACATCTGCAAGGTCTCGCCGTCCAGCCCGTATCACGTCCAGGACGTCGACGCCGCCGGCGGGATCAGCGCCATCCTCAAGGAGATCAGCAAGGTCAAGGGCCTGCTCAACCTGGACTGCATGACCGTCAGCGGCGTGACGCTGGGCGAGCGGATCGCCACGGCGACGGTCCGGGACTCCGCGTGCATCCGTCCGGTCGAAAACCCTTACTCGCCGACGGGTGGGCTGGCGATCCTGCGGGGCAACCTCGCCCCCAACGGCTGCGTGGTCAAGAGCGCCGGCGTCTCGCCCCAGATGCTCAAGCATTCGGGGCCGGCGGTCATCTTCGACGGTCAGGAAGAGGCCTGCGAAGGGATCCTCGGCGGCAAGGTCAAGGCTGGCGACGTGGTCATCATCCGCTACGAGGGCCCCAAGGGCGGCCCCGGCATGCAGGAGATGCTCTCGCCGACGAGCTACATCATGGGCGCCGGCCTGGGCGAGTCCGTGGCGCTGCTCACCGATGGCCGCTTCAGCGGCGGCACCCGCGGCGCGTGCATCGGCCACGTCAGCCCCGAGGCCGCCGTCGGCGGGCCCATCGCACTGGTCGAGCCGGGTGATGTCATCCGCATTGATATCCCCAATCACACGGTCCGCCTGGAGGTGGACGACGCCGAGCTGGCCCGCCGCAAGGCCCGGTGGCAGCCGCGCCCGCCACGCGTCACGGAAGGCTGCCTGGCCAAGTACGCCGCCATGGCCACCAGCGCCGACACGGGCGCCGTCCTGAAATGGTCGTAGAAACCGAGCACCGAGGCAAGAACCTCATGACTGTCCGGGCCCATCCGTGGTACGCAGCGGGTCTGCACTTCACGTGCACCGGATGCGGCAACTGCTGTGCCGGGCCGGAGGAAGGCTACGTCTGGATCTGCCGGCGTGAGATCGAAATGCTCGCCGAGTATCTCCACCTGTCCATCGACGAGCTGCGCCGCAAGTCCCTGCGCCGCCACGGCCTGCGAACCTCGATCCGCGAGCAGCCGCGGACGAAGGATTGCCTGTTCCTCGTGCCCACCGCGACGGGCCGGGGATGCGCGATTTACCCGGTGCGGCCGAACCAGTGCCGGACCTGGCCCTTCTGGTCGAGCAACCTGACCGACCCGGACGCATGGAACCGCGCCGCCCAGCGGTGCCCCGGCATCAACCGTGGACGCTGGTACAGCCTCGAGGAGATCGAGGCCCTGCGCAAGCAGAAGCGCTGGTGGTCCGAGGAAGCCTAACCGTGGAACCCGACAGGGCAGCCCTTTGTCTGGACGTACGTGCGGTGGCCCCGGATGCCCGCGAGCGGGTGATCGCTCATGTCCGCGCGGTGTATCGGTGGATTGACGGTCGTGTCGATCGCGCTGCCCGGTCTGCGGAGGACAACGGCTGTCGCGCGTGCGGACGGTGTTGCGATTTCGAGGCCTACGACCATCGGTTGTTCGTGACCGCGCCCGAGCTGCTGTACTTTATGTCCACACTCACACCGGAGAACCTGCGGGCCATGCCCGACGGCGTCTGTCCCTACCGCGCGGGGGCCCGCTGCGCGGTCTACGAACATCGCTTCGCGGGTTGTCGCATCTTCGGCTGTCGCGGGCCCCTCGGCGTGGCCGAACAGGCGGCCCTTACCGAACGGGCCTTGCGGTGTTTCAAGGCGATCGGCCATCATTACGGGCTGCCCTACGTGTATACCGACTTGAAGACCGCCCTCAAGGGGCTGCACCAGGCCTGCAAGCCCTGACTCCGCCGCTCATCCCTGCACCCGCCAGAAGACCGCGTGGGTATGTCTTAGCGATGCAGGGGGGCGTTCATCGTCCCATGGCCACACACGTGTGGCCATGCCACCCACCTGCATGATAGGAGTCATCAGCCCAGGGTGGCAGCCACTGAGCGCAGCGAAGTGGATGGGGCTTTGCAAGGGTGCGAGCACGGGCCATCCACTTCACCCTTCGGGTTCAGTGGCTGCCACGTGACGGATTCACAGGCCCCCACCATCGTCATCCCGACCGCAGGGCCGAAGGCCCGGAGCGGAGGGATCCGTTTGAACAGATCCTCCGCAAGGTACCTGACGCTATGCCGCAACGACATCAGCGGTGTCGCTGCGCGACGCTCAAGAACCGATTCCTCGATCCGCGCTGCTTCGCACCGCGTCGCTCGGAATGACGACGATGGGGCACTCCTTTGGGGAGCCGGGTGGCATGCCCACGCTTGCGTGGGCATGTGTGTATGTTGCTGGTATGGGGCCCGGACTGCGTGGCTTGGGCGCCCTCGCACGCATGCAGCGCCTGTCACGGCTCCAGCGGCCGCGGCGGCAGAATCTGGGCGATCCGCAAATCGATGTACTTGACCGTTCCGTCGATGCGGCCATGCTTTTTGTAGAAGGTGTACAGCGAGGCGATCTTCTCCTGCTCGGTGGACTCGCTGTACGTCGCCGCCTGCCCAAAGGCCGCCCCCCACCGAATCTCCGTCCCGCCCGTGGTGTACACCACAATGTGCGATTGTTTGGGGTCCTTACGGCCGTTGAAATTGGCCACGTCGATGCGTGCGATATGGTCCAGCAACGGCTGATCGGGGCAGTTGAGTTCATCCATGCGCCCCAGCGTCGTCAACAGCTCGACGGTGCTGATGATCTCCTCGGCCTCCCACA
>DSDH01000194.1 GCA_011055475.1 Phycisphaerales bacterium
CGGACGATGAGTCCGTCGGCGGTGGAGCGGACGGGCTCGACCCGCGCGTTGCCGCTCCAGCCCTGCGTACCCTGTGTGAAATCCCATTCAACCGAAACCGCCGCGATGCACTGACCCGTCAAGGCCAAGATCGCCGCCGCGCACAACATCCCATTTCGCAACCGCTGATTCATCGCTTACCTCCAGGTATCATGGGGTCATAGGCATGGACGGGTCGGTCTCCTTGAACCGCTCGGGGAAATCGGGCTTCAAGCCGATTGCGCTCGTGTCAATCGGCTCGAATCCAAGCTCCAACGCGGGCGAGTCCTCGGACAGCGAGAAGTCCCGCCCGGCGACGTCGGCGAACCTCGGATCGGCCGTGATGCTGTGGGCATCGAGCCGCCCGCCCAGGAGCTGCCGCCACTTTTCCATATCCTTGTCAGCCGGTCCGCCCTTGATGGTGACCTCGCCACCGACGGCATGGAAGAGATTGTTGTCGCACTCGCTGAGTCGATCCTCGGACCAGTTGGTGAAGCCATAGGCGTAGAACCGCTGCGGCCGCGTCCGCCCATCGCGGGACGTGTAGTCCTCGGCCTGGACGACGATGACGTGCCGATCCGCGGCCGGGGCGGGGAGCACCGTCCCATCGGGCTCGAACGCCGGGTCATCACTAAGCACAAGGGCGTCCATATTGATCCCACCGCCCTTGAGGTTCTCCCACCGGAGCGTATGCCGCCCGGCCGAAAGCGCCAGCTCGGCGGTCCGGGCCCACTGCATCCGCCCCCAATCGCCCGTATCGGGCAAGTGGTTCAGCACCACGGGCTCGGCGTCACCGGCGCGGATCGCCGTCCGCCCGTCCATCGCTTTGTAGCCGTAGGGCTCATTCTGGCACGCGTAACGCATCCACAGGGCATATCGCCCGCTGACCGGCACGTCGATGGTCCAGGTCAGCGTGGTTCCCTTCGGATGCAGCTCGGCCACGCCTCGGCCGAATTGCCCCGTCCCCGGGTGGCCGGGGCCCGGCTCGAAGTAGAAGATGTTGCGGCGATAGACGTGGTGGTCGCAGCGTTCATCGGCCATGAAGAATGAATGGATGCCCGTATCGCAGACGGGGTCGCCGACCAGGATGTTGTTCTCGATGTGATTTCCGATGCCCTTGGCGTAAATGCACTGGTTGTGCTCGGTGCCGACCACGCCGTAGATGATATTGTTCGTCACCGTCCAGTAGTCGGCCTGATCGTCCAGGTAAATGCCGCTTTGCAGATTGAACTGATCATTGCCCGTATCGTGAATGCGGTTGTGGTCGATCACGTTGTCACGGCCCGAACCCCAGCTCTCGATGGCGCCGGTATCCTGGCTGTCGAGGTTGGTATGATGAATATCGTTGTAGGCGATCAGGTTGTTGCAGCCGGGCATGAAATCATAGCGGTTTTCCCACGTCATGCCCTCGATCTTGCCTCGGATCGTGCCGTAGCGGGCGCCCTTGAGGCTGACGCCGTACCGCGGCATGTGGTGGATGTGGTTGTGAATGATGCGGTTGTGGCCGCTCTGGCTGATCCGCACGCCGTAGCCGTGCCCGATGAGACGGCCGCAGTGGTGGATATGGTTGTTCTCGACAACGTTGTGATGGCTGACCCAGTCGCGGCCCGGCCCGATCCCCTGGATCGAGACGCCATGTTGGCCATGGTCTCGGATCTCATTGCCGTAGACCGTGATTCGCTGGGCCCGCTCGCGGATCATCACACCCGTGACGCCGGCGTTCTCGATGCGGCAGAACCGCACGGAGCAGTCCTCGGCGTTACCGATATCAACGGCATTCTCCTCGCAAATGCCGATATCCAGCCCTTCAAAGTGCAGGTTACGCACGGGCCGGTCGCGTTGCCCCTGGATGCGGATGACCGACCGGGCCGTGGAAAGCACCATATCGGCGCGACGGATCGACGGCCCGCGCGGCCAGGCATAGACCTTACCCTCCGTGGCGGCGATGGCGCATTCACCGGGAATGTCGAGCAGTTGCGGCACGTTCTTGACGTAGTACCGGTTTCCGGCCCGCAGATTCACCCCTTTGGCGTCGAGCACCAGGCGCCTGTTTCGCGGATCGGCTCCGATCAGCCGATAGTCGTGGTTGAACCAGTCATGGTTGGGCCAGAGGTTGACCTTCGCATCGCCCAAGTCCCACCGCGCCGGGTCCAGGTCCTCCGAGCCGTATACAAAAGCTGTCCTGCCGTCGACCTCGGCCGGCTCGACGAGCTTGAAGTACCCCTCGTTCGGCGTCCGCGCCAGGGTCATCCGGCGGCGGTCTTCAAACAGTTGGCTGCCACGAACCCCCTTGGGCAAGGCGGCCACATAGATGCGCCCCCGGTGCGGCTGCCAGTCCTGCAAGCGAACGCCGCCAAGAAGGACGGGCACCTCGTCGCCGTAGGCGACGTAGCGGACGGCGTACTGCTCGGTTCCGGAGTCCTCCGGGCCGAACGTGACGCCCTGCGGCAAAAGATAAACACCGCCGTGGATCCGTACGACCACATCTCGCTGCAAACCCACGGCAATTCGCTTGCGGACGGCGTCCCTCGCTCGCGGTAGCGTGGCAAAAGGCAGCGCCCGCGTGCCGGGATTGCGGTCGTCGCCGCGCGGCGAGACATAAAAGTCACCCAGCCGGTCCGAGAGCGCCGGCGCCGGTCCGGCACAGGCCGTCAGGACCAACAGGCCCGCGCAAAGCCATCGAGCCGCGGGGTTTGTCTCCATTCTACGTCGCGTCTTCATCGGCTATCTCCTTCGGCCCCCCCGCGCTGTCACCGATAGCTCAGGGAATACGACAGAAAAGGAACACGGGCGACTCGCTGAGCTCCAGCCGCACCTGCCCGGACCGCTCCTTCTCGACCTGCACCGTGGGCGCCGGGCCCGCCGCCAGCGGCATCGCCTCGGCCCTGTCCACCGGCGGCACATCGAGGGTCCGGGTCACCCGGCGGTCGGCCCCCGTCGGCGACCAGGCCGCCACGATAACCCGCTGGGGCTCGTCCACGTGCCGGTAACGGTACGCGTACACGTCGCCCGCTGCCTGGACAATCGCGCCGTCAAAGCGATAGTCGCCCAGCGTCTTGTACAAGTAGGCCACGGCATGGTAGGCCGGCTTGGGCTGGTCATTCCGCGTCAGACCGCTGGACCCGTGCACGTGGGGTTCATCGTTGTCGTTGAACCAGAAGATGTACGCCCGATCCATGTCCATCGCGGAGAAGATCAGGAATGACCGCACCAGATAGCGGGCCTGCTCAAGCTCGGTCGAGCCGACCCAGTCCTTGAACGTGCCCTCTTTGGGGGCGGGCTTGGTGCAGGCGTCATACCCGAACTCGGTGAGCCACACCTCCTTGCCCGCCGCGTGCCGATCGCGCCAGTCGATGATCTCCTGAATGTCCTTGAGATAGCGGATGGAGGGGTCTTCGGGGTAGCTGCGTCGCCAGGTGGGCCAGCCCTCGACCTGGGCGTAGCTGTGAACGTTCAGCACGTCATAGAGGCTTTCCAGGCCGCGAACGCATTCCAGGCTCTTGGCGTACTTGCCGCTGGGCCCGGCGGTCATGGCGCAGGTGACGACCTTGAGCCGCGGATCGCCCAACCGCATGCCGCGGGCCATGGATTCGAACACCCGGCGGTAGGTCGCATCGTCGTAGGCCCCGGGCTCGTTGCCGATCTCCGCGCTGGTCACCAGGTTACGACCGCCGGGACCGAAAAAACGCGCAAAGGCGAACCCATACGTCTCGGCGTCGCGCGGCAGATCGACCCAGGAATCGGGGGGCGTGGCGTTCAGTTGAATGCTGGCGTTGATCTCAAAACCGGCCCGTGTCCAATCGCCGTAGAGCTTTTGCCAATCGACGCGGTTGCGGGCCAGCGGAAACGTCGGCCAGAAATCCGTTTGATCCCCGAGGTCCCAGTTCAGGCCGTGGTAGTCCCGAACGCGTCGGCAGATCGGCTGATAAAGCCGTGGTTTGAACTGGACGGTGTGCACGCACAGGCCCATCAGGTCCTTCATCGCGGGCCGATCGGGCCGGTCCGCACCCATGGCGGCAGCGGCGGAAAACATCACGACGACGAGGGCAAAGCGGCATCTCATCACACACTCCCGCGATTGTCAACGACAGAAAACCGCAAGAGACCACATGGGCCTTGCGGCCGGGTATCTCGTCATGGGCCTCGGCATCACGCCTGCAACTCAAAGTCAAACTGCTTTTCGAAAAACGTCTCAAAGTCGAAGACGTGGTCGAAATCCTCGATGCGGTCCTCGGGCTGAGCGCTCATCCACCCGTGGCGGATCATCAGATAGACGATCTCACCCAGGTCTCGCGTGGTGCGCACGCCCCACTGCCCCAGGACCATGCGAGCCAGGCGCCCCCAGCGCTCGACGGCCAGGTGCCCCAGGCCCCACGCCAGCTCCTGGCCCGTAACGTGACGAATCTCATCGGGCCCGCGGTCCTCCTCGGACCTCAGCCGTTGCACGGTGACCCCCAGCCCCTCGTAGACGAACTTCAACGCCCGCGGGTCGTAGCGGCCGTCGTCTTCGGCGATCTGATCGATGCTTTTCTTGGTTTCGGGCATGCTCTCGGCTCCGGCTCGGCCGACTCCGGGCCGATCAGTGGATCCGCTGGCCCGGGGCGGCGCCTTCGTCCAGCCCCAGCAGGAAGATGTCCTGGCCGCCCTCACCGGCGGCGAGGATCATGCCCTCCGAGGTGCCGAAGCGCATCTTCCGCGGCGCCAGGTTGGCCACGCACACCACGTGCCGCCCGACGAGCTGCTCGGGGCTGTACGCCTGGGCGATTCCCGCAAAGACGTGCTTCGTCAGGCCGCCCAAGTCCAGCTCCAGCGCCAGCAGCTTGTCGGCGCCATCGACCTTCTCGGCCCGGGCGATACGGGCCACCCGCAGGTCCACCTTCATGAAGTCGTCGAACGAACACTCCGGGGCGATCGGCTCGGCCGGACCGGCCGGTTCGGACCGGGCCGCCTCGTCCCGCGGCTTGCTTTCTTCGATCATGGCATCCACCTTTTCCTTGTCCATCCGCTCGGCCAGTCGCTCAAACGTGCCAATGGGGCGATCTTCCAGCGTGCGGTCGACGTCGGCCATGCTCAGCGGCTCAACGCCCAGGAACCGTTCAATCTTTGCGGCGAAACCGGGCAAGACGGGTTTGAGATAGATCGTCAGCAGGTGCACGGCGTTGATGACCGCCGTGAGCGTCCGCCGGGTCGTCTCAGCATCGGTCTTGACCGTCACCCACGGCTCGGCCTGGTCGACGTATCGATTGGCCGCATCCGCCAAGGCCACGATCCGCCGGATCGCCGAGGCATAATTCAAACCCTCGTAATCGGCGATGATCGCCTCCTTCTCGGCCCGCAGCGTCTCGACCAACGCGCGGCCGGCCTCATCCAGCGTTCCCAGCCGCCCGTCCAGTTTACGCGTCAGCATCGGGCCCGACCGGCTGGCCAGATTGGCGAACTTGCCCACCAGGTCGGCGTTGACCCGCTGCTGGAAATCCTCCAGGCTCAGATCGATATCATCCGCGCCGGCGCTCAGCTTGCAGGCGTAGTAGTAGCGCAGGTACTCCGGGTCCAGATGCCGCAGGTACGTCTCGGCGGTGATGAACGTGCCCTTGGACTTGCTCATCTTCTGGCCGTTGACCGTCAAGAAGCCGTGCACGAAGAGCTTGTCGGCGGTCTTGAGCCCGGCGCTGATGAGCAGGGCCGGCCAGAACAGGGCATGGAAGTACATGATGTCCTTGCCGATGAAGTGGTACAGTTCCCAGTCGGGCCCGTTCCAGACCGCGTCGAAATCCAGCCCGTGCCGATCGCAGTAGTTCTTGCACGACGCCATGTAGCCGATGGGGGCGTCGAGCCAGACGTAAAAGTACTTGTCCTGCTCGCCCGGAATGCGAAAACCGAAGTACGGCCCATCGCGAGAGATGTCCCAGTCCCGCAGGCCCGCGTTGAACCATTCATCCAGCTTGTTGCGGACGGTGTCCTGCACGTACCCGCGTTCCATCAGTTCGCGCAGTTCCTTCTCGAATGCCTGGAGGCGGAAAAAGTAATGCCGGCTCGTTCGCCGCACGGGCGTGCCACCGCACAGGGCACAGACCGGATCGACCAATTCGGTGGGCCGATAGTGCGCCCCACACGCATCGCACGAATCCCCATACTGCCCAGTCGCCCCGCAGCGGGGACAGGTCCCCTTGATGTACCGGTCGGGCAGCCACATCCGGTCGGTCTCGCAGTAGGCCTGCTCGACCTGGCCCTGCGTGACGACGCCCCGCTCCACCGCCCGTTGATAGATCATCTCGCTGAATCGGCGGTTCTCTTCCGAGTGGGTCGAGTAGTAGTTGTCGAAGGCGATTTCAAAGCCGGAAAAGTCCCGCAGATGCTCGTGGCGCATCCGCTCAATAAGGACCTCGGGCTCGATGCCCTCCTCACGGGCTCGGAGCATCACGGGCGTGCCGTGGGTGTCGTCGGCGCAGAAGTAGTAGCATGTATTCCCGCACAACTTCTGAAAGCGGACCCAGATGTCGGTCTGGAGGTATTCCACAAGATGCCCGATATGAATCGGGCCGTTGGCGTAGGGCAAGGCCGAGGTGACTACGATGTGTCGCGTCATAAGCGGTTCCCGTCTAGTTGGAATGGGCGCTGCCCGATGGCTTGGACCCGGACGATCCCCGACCGCTTGCTCCCTGTCCCCCGGAACGGCGATTCTTGCCCCGTCGCCGCCCGCGACGGCGGGGCCGCCGGGGGCCATCCGCTTGTCCTTGGCCCGCAGGCGGCTTGCCCGGCGTCTCCGACCCGGTATCCGAGGTCGACTCGGTCTGTTCGCCCTCTCCCGTCTCGACCTCGGGGGCTTCCTCAGCCTCGAAACCGGTCTCCGTATCGGGGGTGTCGGTCGCCTCGGGCTGGACCGTCGATTCACCCTCCCAGGTCTCGGCGAGCTCGTCGGCCTCCGCGTCCTCATCGAGCTGTTCCCACTCGCGGGCGCGTGGGCCGGGCTTGCGGTCCGGACGCGACCGCGTGGAACGCGACCGGTCCGAGCGCCCCGTCCGGGCCGGACGATCCGCCGAGGGTGAAGTGGGGGTCGAGCCGTCCAGGATCTCGATCTCCTCCAGGGCCCAGGCCTCGCGTTTGCCGTCCTCGCCCTGGACCACCACCAGTTGCGTCAGGATCTGACTGTCGACGACGCGGCCCGTCCCCGCGGGGGTGCGCACCGGCGTGTTCTTCCGCGGCAACCGTTGACGCAATTCGCGATAGGTCTGATCCTCATACCGCAGGCAGCACTTGAGCCGCCCGCAATGGCCGGAGATCTTGGACGGATCGAGCGTGGCCTTCTGCAGCTTGGCCATCCGCATGTTGACCGGCTCGAGCACCTTCAAGAACCGCCGGCAGCAACACTCCTGGCCGCAACTCTCGTAATCGCTGACCAGCCGTGCCTCGTCGCGCGAGCCGATCTGCCGCAGTTCGATACGCGTCTGGTATTCCCGCGCCAACCGCCGCACCAGGTCACGGAAATCCACGCGGCCGTTGCTCGTGAAGTAGATGATGATGCGCTCGCCGCCGAACAGGTGCTCGGCATCGACCACCTTCATCGGCAGGTTCATCTCACGGATGAACCGCTGGCACGTTTTGGCCTCCTCGCGGGCCGAGGCCTCGAGGTGCTTCTGCTCGTTGAGGTCCTCGTCCGTCGCGAACCGGATGAACGCCCCGCCATCGGCGATCGGCTGTTCGCGGCCCGTATCGCCATAGTACATCCGCACCTGATCGACGCTGGCGCGGAATTGGCCGGCCCGGTAGTTGAACTCGCCGACAATCTCCCCCAGCTCCAAACCGCGGCGGGTCTTGACGACCACCTGGCTCTTGGTCGGCGGGATGGAGGATTCACTGTGTTCGAACCAGCCCAGCAGGCGCATTCGCCCGTATCGGACCAGCATGAGCTTCTTGTTCTTCTGTGGCTTGGGCCTGCTCGGCTCGCCCTGTGTCATGGCGTGTCATCTTCGCTTATGGGTTCACGACGCCGTGGCGTCATCTTGTCGTTATGATCCGCGTCGCCCGCACCCGGATGCTCGGCCGAGTCCCCGAACCGGCGGTCCGAAGGCCGGGGCCGCGATCTACAGATCCTGTATTATAGCACAGCCGCCCATGTATAACAACAGTTCCTCCAGAAGCAGCCGCTCGTTGACGCTGGCCTCGACCCAGCCCATGCGGTCGGCGGCCCGGGCGACGAAATCGCCCAGCGTCTCCACGTCGTATCGTTCGGCGAGCCGGCGAATCTCGCCTCGCGGTCCGGCCGCACCCAGACCCGGACCGTGCCCGGCGGCCAGGAACATCGCATCGCGGTAGATCGACTGGATCATGGTCAGCAGACCCTTCAGGGCCCGGCGATTCAGGTCGGTTTTGCCGGCATCGGGGGCTTGCCGGGCCCAGGCCGCAGCCAGGGCCTTGGCCCGGTCGGCCAGGTCGCCGGCCAGGTCCACGGCCTGGGGCAAACCGAAGGCGACCAATCGGCCAAGCAGCCCGGTATAGATCGCATAGGCCCCCCCGCCGTCCACGTCCAGGGCCGCCCAGCGTTGCGCCTCGCCGAGGCTGCCCTGGCAGAACCGCGCCCAAAAGGCCGCCTCCTCCGCGCCAAGGCCGTCGGCCGTCAATCGCTTAACCAGGACCGCCTCGTCAATGGGCCCGAATCGCACGACCTGGCAGCGCGAATGAATAGTGCTGAGCATCCGCTCGAGACGGCTGCACAACAGAATGATGAGGCAGTGACCGGGCGGCTCTTCCAGCAGCTTGAGCAGGGCGTTTTGCGAGGATGTGTTGAGCCGCTCGGCCTCGTGAACCAGGAAAACGACGTGGTCGGCCATCTGCGGCCGCAGCGGCGCCTTGTCGATCAGGTACTCCTTTACTACCGACATAGGCAGGTCCTGC
>DSDH01000397.1 GCA_011055475.1 Phycisphaerales bacterium
GACATGACGTTTGAACGGGGCACCGACGGGGTGAACGTACGGAACGTCCGTATCGGCATGACGCTCACCGACGACACCGGTCAGCCCCCCCAGACGCTTCACACCGCCGCCGTCGTCCGAACACTGGAATAAGAGGGGGACGGACGACGGACAAACACGTGATGCGCCCCACCGCCCGCTCGGCGGTTTCTCGATAGACCGAGGGGACAATAGGACTCCACTCCCCTCACGCGCCGTATCAGCGCACAAAATAAGGGAGTCCGGACGGTATCAACCAACGCCATGTAGGGTCCGACTCCCTTGTTGCGACATGCCCGAATGCACGCTACCGCGGATCGTGCTGGAACCGAAATGGCCCAAGCTGCACTCGCAACACCTATACTATAACACCTGCGTGGGCCGAAGTCAAGTCGCCCCGCCACTTATCTTCGGCTCGCGAATCGGACCTGCGTTTCGTGCCCGGCTCAATCGTTTGTGGACAAGGCCGTCTCCACCAGATCGCAGAGAATGTGGTAGGCCAACTGGTGCACCTCCTGGACCCGGGCGGTACAGTCCGTCTCCACCGCCAGGCACACGTCCGCCAGTCCCTCCAGCGGGCGGCCCGGCCGCCCCGAGAACGCCAGGATGCGCCCGCCCATCGAGCGGGCCCGCTCGGCCGCGGCCAGCACGTTGGCCGAACGCCCGCTGGTCGAGAAGGCCCACAGCACGTCACCGGCCCGGAGCAGGCCCTCCACCTGCCGGGCGAACACCCCCTCGAAATCGTAGTCGTTCGCCCATGCCGTCATCACCGAGGTATCCGTCGTCAGGGCGATCGCCGCCAGGGCCTTTCGCTCGCGCTGAAAACGCCCCACCAGTTCCCCCGCGATGTGCTGGGCGTCGGCCGCCGATCCCCCGTTGCCGCAGAGCAGCACCTTGCCACCCTCCCGTAGACACGCCACCAGCAGATCGGCCGCCGCCTGAAGCACATCAAGCTGCCGCTCGGCCAGCGCGCCCACCAGCGCCCGATGGTCCTCAATCGCCCGTGACATACGGTCCTTCATGCCCGCCTCCTCACGCGGAACCACCGGAACCCGACCGACGACGGCCACCGCGTGATCCGCCGGGGCGGCCCGACTTGCGGCGCGGGCCGCTCCGTCCCGAGCCGCCTGGCCGGCCACGTTCCCGGCCTTTGCCCTTGCCCCCGCCCCTGCCCGAACCGAGTGCCTCCAGGTCGGGCGGCTCGCCGTGCCACCGGGGCTCCAGGCTGTTGACCTCGATCAGATGTTTCAGGTCCCGCAGGTCGCGCCGGGTGTAAAACGTCACGGCCACGCCGCGTCGGCCCATCCGCGCCGTCCGCCCCGTCCGGTGCGTGTAAATCTCCGGATTGGTGGGAAAATCATAATTGATCACGTGCGAGGCATGACTGAAATCCAGCCCCCGCCCCGCCACGTCCGTGGCGATCATCACCCGAATCTGCTTGCTGCGAAACCGCCGAAACAGGCTCGTCCGCTTGGACTGGTCCAACCCCCCGTGGATCGCCTCAACCCCCTTGACCTGGCCCTTGATCCGGCCAAAGAGCCGCTCGACGCCTCGCCGCGAATTGCAGAAGATGATCGCCTGCGCCGGATCCTGTTCGGTCAGATACTTCAGCAGGTCCGCCTCGTGATCCGCCGGCCGCGTCGGATAGAACCAATGCTCCAGGTTCTCCGGTGCGATCTGGTCGACGTTGAGCTCCACGTACACCGGGTCCCGCAGGTATTTGTTGGCCAGCTTCTTGATCGCCGCCGGCATCGTCGCGCTGAACAGCAGCGTCTGATGCTCGTGCACCATGCAGGATTCGATGAAGTCCACCGCCTCGGAAAAGCCCATGTCCAGCATCTCGTCGGCCTCGTCCAGCACGAACGTCCGCACCTCCGAGAGCCGCAGCGGGCTGTTATACAACAGGTCGATCAGCCGCCCGGGCGTCGCCACCAGCACGTGCACGCCGTGCGCGAGCTTGCCCTTCTGGATGTCCATGCTGAACCCGCCGTACGCCGCGAACGGCGCCACGTGCAGATACTTGGCGATGGAGGAGATCTCCGTGACATATTGCAGCGCCAGCTCCCGCGTGGGCACCAGGATCAACGCCTGCACCGCGTCCACGTCCGGATCGACGCGCTGCAGCAGCGGAATGGCGCACGCGGCCGTTTTGCCCGATCCCGTCTCGGCGCGGGCGATCATGTCCCGCCCCGACAGGATGTGTGGAAACGTCAACGCCTGCACCGGCGTCAGATCGGTATACCCCTTCTCCTTCAGGGCCCGGAGAATCTCGGGCTTCAAGTCCAGATCGGCAATCTTCATCGGCTGTGAGGTGCTCCCAATCGCTTCATTTTCGGCCATGGAAACACTACACTATAGACGTTGCCTTCGCCGCGTCAACCGGGCGCGACCACCATCTGAAAAAATACCACCCATGCTCACTGACATAACCGGAGGCGAAACTCCTCACACGCAGCATTCAATGATCTCGGGGAAGGAGGACGCAATTTACCTTGCTGGCACATCCGGTGAAGCTGATCTGCGTGTCGTCGACAGTCACGCGCACGTCGCAATCGCGGGTAATCAGCCCTGCATTCATCAACCGTTTCGCCCTCAAGATAGGCAAGCCAAGTCTCGATGTTCCATGCAGGCACAAAAATAGCAACACGCTCCCCGGGCTGAGGCACCTTCAGCGCCCCGGTTTCGCATGCCCTCTTCAACTCGACCAGCCTGCCGTCAACGCCCTTGCTATCGCCGTCGACAACGACTACGAGGCACTGTGCAACTCGATGGCACCTGGCCCGGTACGCAGCAAGTTCCTTCGGAAATCGGTTGCGCACAAACGCTTCGGCCGAACCTTGGCCCGGTGGTGCATTCTCCACCCGCAGACGCCTCGTAGACCAACCTCTTTTTTCCAGGAAGCGCCGGGCGAAAACCTCGTGCTGTCTATCCTCACATAAGAGGACGATTTGAACGTTACGGTTCATCGCTCCCATCCCCGCGCGATCCGCTCGGACAGCTTCAACCCATCTCCGGTCGCGACATCAGCTAAGTCTCCGGCCTTTGTCACACCCGAACTCTCACGCTCAAGTAGCACTCCACGATCAGCCCCGAGGTAATCAATAAGCTCTGGATGATGTGAACACAGAATTGCCTGTGGCACCTCGCCGCCGCACACATCGGCGAGCTCGATCAACCACGGCTGAATCTCCGGCAGCGCGATGTAATTGTCTGGCTCGTCGAGGAAAACTGTATATCCTTGGCCCGCTGCCGGGCGAACCAACGAGTACAGAGCGATCAACGCACGCTGCCCATCAGATATCTCATCCAAGCGCAACTCGTATCGTTCGCCGGATTCCTCGAACACAACCATGAGCGCTCGCGTATCCAACCCGACCTTCTCCAATCGGATACCACAGAACCCCACGAGTACCTCCTTGAGCGCCGTCGTAAAGTCGTGCACCAAATCTTGTCGCTCCAAAAGGAGGTGCCGGTACCAACCGGCAAAGTTGTGAGCGTCACGTTCCAACACGGCGTCCTCAGTTGACGACTCTGTGACAAAACTCGCTGGGTAAAGACCACAAACGATGATTTTTCGGACATGGTCCAGAAATCGTGTCAACTTCGTATTGTCATTTCGGGGTGGTACGCGAGCCAGTGCCGACTCGGTCCAATCGGCACCGAAGGTTGGTCCTGTAGAATGATTATCCCGATACAACTGGACTTCTCCATTCCTAAATGCAAACAACGGTCGCCCTTCTTCTTCAAGCCGTTCCGCGATTCGTGCCCTACGGGTCATGCGATCATGTTCGACCTCCAACCGATAACGCAATTCAAGCCTGTCCAACGCCACGTCCAGTTCGAACACCTGCACGTCTCGCTTCTGCCAGCGCGTCAGTCGGGACGTTGGGAACACATCCGGATCGGTGACCTTCGCAATACCGGAGAGCAACTGACGCAAGGCGAACATGACGTCCAGCACGGAGGTTTTGCCCACACCGTTAGGGCCGAGCAGCAATGTCAGCTCCGCGAGCTTGATTTCGAAGTTCACGAGGCTCTTATAATTGTCGACGTATAGCCGCGTAATCACCGCAAAGTCCTCCTCGAGCGAAGGCCAACATTCTTCCTTACCAGCCGCAGGCGCAACCTGAAGCACTCATCGCCGGGGTTCTTACCAGCAACCCTATCTTACAACCCATACCCGTCTCCCCGGGCAACGAAACGATAACTTCTAAGGGCACCAGTTTCAATCTCTCTTCCCGCAGTTACTCCACCTCATCGCGTCTCGGCCTATCCCAATCAGCCAATCCTCTGGCTTCCGACTAGAACGTGTAGCGCACGGCGGCGTAGATGTTCGTGTCGTTCTGGAACTGGGCGAAGAACGTGTGTGGCTCATCGCCGAAGAAGACATTCGCCCCCAGCTCCAGGGCCAGGTTGTCTGTCGCCTTGTAATGCAGGTTGGGCCGCATGTACGCGTCCTCGTCGCTCGGACTGTAATACGTGAACAGCGACAGCCGCAGGTTCTGGTTCATCATCAATTGCGTCAGCCGCAGCGTGACCACGTGCCGATTCTGGTCCCGGGCGCGGCCCCCCATCAGGCTCGCCCGGTACGCCGAGTAGTCCATCATGTGCTCGATGTAATACTGGACCCCCGCGGTGAAGTCCTTGGCCATCTCCTGCGTGTACCCCACGAGAAACCGCAACTGGCTGTTGTCGATCCGGCCATCGTCACCGCCCGGATCATCATCCGAGTCGTAATAGCCGACCTCCACGTTGCCGATACCTTCGCCGATCGTCCCCCTGACCGACGCCCCGTACACGTTCAAGTCCGGAAACAACGCCGCGCCGCTGGCGCTCTGCCCGGCCGGGCTCTTCCAATAGCCCCAGTACCCGTACACCGCCAGCTCCACGTTATCCACGTTCTTGTACATCCGCACCGCGAACTCGTCGTCCCGAAACCAGCGGTCCGGCTTATCCGTATGCACGATACGGTCCTGCCCGGCCAGGCGCTGCACGTTCGCATCCCAATACGAGAGCCGCTCGCCCGTCACGTGCCGATCCGAATCGAACTGCGGCGTGTAGACGAAGTCCACGTTCACGGCATCGCTGAACACGCTGATCTTGGCGGCATCCGAGGGGGCCTTGAGGTATTCCGTGTCGCGACCGATGAAAAACGCCTGCCAATCCTTCGGGAACAGGTCATTGATGAAGATCAGATCGCCCGTGCCCCATGTCAGGATCTGGCGGCCGATCTTCACATCGATCGCGTCGCCCGGCCGGAAGAAGATATTCGCCTCCCGCAGGTCGAAGTGCCCCTGCTCATCCACGAGGTCGCCGTACACGTCCCCCTTGAACTTCAGGTCGGCCCAGTCCGTGTAACCATCGATATCCACCTGCAGCCGCGTCTCCATCAGGGACATGTCCTTCTGATACGGGTCCTTGCGCGTGCGATACCCCGCCCGCACCTCGTAAAACCCGTGCAAGGCCCAGTCCGTGGGCCCGAACAAATCCTCCCACAACGACTGCTCCTCAACCGCCGCCCCGTCGCCGGCCGCGTCCTGCGCCGCCGCCGCCGGCGCACCCAACAGAACTATCGCCGCCATCCACGCCCACGCCGCTCCTCTCATCGCATCGCCTCCCGCGGTGGCCGTCGCAGGTACCGCTCGCTGAACAAACTATCGTCCAGGCCCAGATTGTACTGAACGTCGGTGAACCTCATCTCCGTCTTTCCGCCTGACTTCAGATCCCGAACCACGGATTCGGTGACCGTGTAGAAGTCCTGAATCTTCTCCACCTTCTTGGATTCGATCACCCGATACAACGTGTCGTTCTTGTCGTAGAACTCCATCTTCATGGGCACAAACGTCTTGCGGTCGATCACCACGGTGAAATAGCCGAACTCGACCGTGTCCGGCTTCTTGGGGGTGTTCTTGACCACGTAGTGCTGCTCGGTGGTCTCCACCAGCTCATGCGTGTCCTCGGCCAGACTGCGACCCGATACGTCCTCGTACAGGAAATGCGACCCGACGAAGCTGGTCCGCTTGTCGCCGGCGGCGATCCGCTTGATCAGGTCCAGGCTCGGCAGGTACAGCCAGCGATCATCATCCTTGTCGATCGCCGCGTGCTTGTGCACCATGTACGTCATCCGCCGCACGTCCGCCGGCCGCTGGAAATACACAAAATACTTCTGGTCGCCGCCGTCGGCCTGATCCTTGCGAAGGATCACGAACCGCCGCTCACGCACCTGACCGTCCTTGTCCGTGATCTTCATCTCCACGAGGGCCTTGCCGTCGTCACCCTGGTAGTAGGCCACCACGTTCGCCTTGTCCACGATCTGCTGCACGTCGGTCAGCGGCTCATCCGCCGCCCACGTCCGGGCCGTCGTCCACAGCACCGCAACACTCAATACCGCCATCATCAATCGCTTCATGATGCGCCGTCCTTTCTTCACCCGCCGCGCATTCTACCGCGGCACCCCAGACTTTTCCAATAACGTCATCATCGGGCACCAGTTCGTAAAGGCCGACTGCAACAGGTTCGCCCCCACAAACGCCACGAACCACAGCCAGTACGGATGATGCCAGTATGCCAGCGCCGCACCGGTCAGGATAAACCCGCCGGCAATGCCTCGCAAAGCCCTTTCCACATTCATGCTCATTCTCCTTGTGCCTGTTCGGCCTGGGCGCCTTGGACCTCGGCGCGTCGGCAGGCCTGCCGCCGGGAGAGGATGCCGCACGTCAGCACCAGCAGCGGAATCGCCACCGCCGAAAGCACCCCCATCCGGGTCCACCCCAGGTGCCAGTATTGGTGCAGGTTCACGGCGATCAGGATCACGGCTACGGTCCCCAGAATCAGACAGAAACCACAGTCACAGGTCGTCGATCGCCGCAGCTCCGCCGGGCGGAACAGCCACCGCTGCCCCAAACGCAGAATCGCCGGCAAGGCCATCAGCGTGACCATGCCCGACAGGGCCATGATCGCGCACAGGAACAGTCCCACCGTCTTGTACGGCACCAGCGGGGCCGCCAGCAGGGGCAAAAACCCGATCGCGATCACCAGCACGTTGCGGCTGATCGCCCGCGCCGGCTCGCCAAACACCTCCTCGGACGCCCGCTCCCATGAGCCGGTCCGCGCCTGGGCCGCCCGCGCCCGTTGCAGGAAGTGAATCGCGAAGTCCACCGCCATCCCCAGCGTCAACGCGCTGAGCACGGCCACGGGCATGTCATAATCCTTACCCACCAGACCGATCACGCCATAGATCATCACGATCGTGATCGTCAGCGGAACCATGCATACCAGCCCCCACAGCGGGGAGCGGAACAGCACCGCCATCATCAAAAAGACGATCAGGAAGCTGCCCAGAAACGACTGCAGCATGCCCCAGACCATCTTGTTCTGCCACACCACGTTGATATACGTGAGCCCCGCCCACCGGTGGTGGATCGGCACCGGCGGCGGGTTCTCGGCCACGAACGCGTCCACCGACCGGACGACCTTTTCCATGTCACGGTTGTCGCCGCTGGTCAACTGTACCCATACGTTCGCGGCGGAGAAGTCCGACCGGACAAAATGCCACAAATCGTGCGGTCGATGGCTGCTCTGGTACTGCAGCAGGCATTGCGCCACGGCGCCGAGGTTGTCCGGCACGCGATAATTCTCCGGCCGGCCGTCGATCATTTCCTGGTGGACCTTTTTGACGATGCCCGCAATCGAGTTGCTCTTGCCCACCACATCCGTGGTCAGCAGATGTTGCTCCAACCGGTCGATGTAGGCCAACACCTCCGGCTGCTTGAACAGCTTCAACCGTTCCTTTTCCATCTCGAAAAAGGCGGCCATCTCATACCAGGCGTCGGCCAGGTCGAGGTCCTCGGCGTCTTCCGCCGTCTGGGCCTTGCCCGTCGCCTGAGCGCTCCAACTGTCCAGGGCGGCCTCGATCGTGGCGTCCGTGGGCCGTTCCGTATGCAGCATCGCCTGCGCCGCCTGGACCGCCTCGGCCAGCTTCACAAGCTCGCCCCCCCGCTCGGCCACCAAGTCCTGCAGATGTTGCTCGATCACCGGGATCCGCCGTGACACGTCCGTCACGACCTCCGGATCCGTTTCCAGCACGAGGTACGCCATGTAGGTCCCGCCGAAGTGCCGATTCAGCTCCGTATCGGCCACGCGGATCGGATGGCCCCTGCTGAACCACTTGACGGGGTTGTCGTTGATGTGAATCCGCGTGATGCCCCAGACCGCCACGGCCGAAAGCACGGCCAGAACCGCCATGATGGGCTTGGCCCGACGGTAGGTGAACCAGCCGGTGCGGGCCAGCGGCCGACCCAGCCAACTGCTGTCCTCTCCGTGCTGGGCGGCGTGCCCGAAATTCGCCAGGCTCTTCTCCGGAATGAACATCACGTAGGCCGGGACAAACGTCACCGTCGCCAGCCAGGCGATCATGATTCCGATCGCCACGAACACCCCGAAGACCTGCACGGGCGGAATCGGCGTCAGCGCCAATGAGGCAAAACCGGCCGCCGAGGTCAGCGAGGTGTACAGCATCGGCACGAACAGATCATCCATGACCTCCCGGATCGTGCCCTGGCGTCCCTTCGCCGGCGTGTATACGTCGAAGAACTCGGACAGAATGTGCACGGAATCCACGACCGCGATGGGCATCAGGAAGATGGGAATCATCGAGCTCATGATGTGCACGGGAAACCCGAAGCCGATCAACAGCCCCATCGCCGAGATCACCGACACCATCGCCACGATCATCGGGCTGATCACCAGCACCAGCTTACGGAAGAACAACAGCATCAACAGGAAGATCACCAGCATCGCCAGCGGCGCGGAGATCGCCATCTGAATGAACATCTCCACGCCGAACGTATCCTCGGCGACGGGCAGTCCGGTGATATGGTAC
>DSDH01000286.1 GCA_011055475.1 Phycisphaerales bacterium
CACCTTGGCGGGGATACCGTCCTTGTTGCGCTTGAAGTCGATGATCCGGTAGATCCGCCGCGCGCCGCCCCCGCGGAACCGCACGGTGGTCCGGCCGTGGTGATTCCGCCCGCCGTGCTTCTTGATCCGTTCGCACAGCGACTTCTCGGGCGTGGTCGTCGTCAGGACCGCCTTATAGTCGATCACCGACGCCCCACGGCGTCCCGGTGTCGTCGGTTTGTAATATTTGATTGCCATGTCGTCTTTTCCTCTCTGCCGTCGCGAGCCCGGCGCCGTGATCAGAACACGTCGATGTGGGAGTCCTCGTGCAGCACCACCACGGCCTTCTTCCAGTTTCGCGTCCGGCCGAAGTGGCGTCCGCGCCGCCGCGGCTTGCCCCGCACGTTGGCCGTGCGAACGTCCGTCACCTTGACGTTGTACAGCCGCTCGACCGCGTTGCGAATCTGTATCTTGTTCGCTTTGGGGTGCACCTCGAACGAGTATGCATTCCGCGTATTCGCGAAGTGCATGCCCTGCTCGGTCACCAACGGCCTGATAATCACATGGAAGTCGTTCACGCCACCACCTGCTCGACTCAGGATTCTTGCTTGATCAGCGTCAAAAACGCATCTTTCGTGAACAGCATTTTCTGCCGCATGCAGATCGCCCCGGCGTTCAGGTCGCCGACGGTGATCACGTCCACCTTCGGCAGGTTACGCACGGACTTGTACAGGTTCTCATCCCGCTCGGACACCGTCACCAGACAGCTGCGGTCGATCTTCAAGCGGTTCAACACCCCCGCCATCTCGCGGGTCTTCGGCGCCTCGAACGCCAACTCATCGACCACGACCAGGCGGCCGGACTGGAGCTTGGCCAGCACGGCGCTGTCCCGGGCGAGCCGCCGCTGCTTGCGCGGCATCCGCTGGCTGAAATCCCGGGCGACCTTGGCGAATGTCACGCCGCCGCCGACCCGTAGACCCGTCCGCTTGCGACCCATGCGGGCGTTGCCCGTGCCCTTCTGCCGGTACATCTTCTTGTTTGACCCGGCCACCAGGCTGCGGTTCTTCGTGGCGGCCGTACCGACACGCCGGTTGGCGTGATACATGACGATCGCCTGCTTCAGGAGCGGATAGCGGACCGTCTTGCCCAGCGCCGCCTCGTCCACGTGAAGCGTCTCGACCTCTTGTCCCTGCCGATTGTAGACCACTACGTCGATCATGCCCGCGTTCCAGCCTGTCGATTACGTCTGCGTCTGCCGGCGGGTCCTGGACGTGCGGATCTCCACGTATCCGCCCGTCGGCCCCGGCACCTCGCCCTTGACCACCAACAGATTCCTCTCGGCGTCAATCAGCAAAAGGCGGTGGTTCTTGCTGGTCACGCGCACCCCGCCCATGCGCCCGGCCATCCGCTTGCCCTTCTTCAGGTTGCCGCCGTGCCCGCGGTCGCTCGCGTGGCTGCCGATAGAGCCGGGTGCCCGGTGCTTCCGCTCCGTGCCGTGCGAGGCCAGAAAACCGCCGAACCCGTGCCGCTTCATCACGCCGGCATAGCCCTTGCCCTTGCTGGTGCCGGCCACGTCCACGTACCCGACCCCCTCGAACACCGAGACCGACACCGCGTCGCCCGGGGCATACTCGACCTGCTCATCCTGATCCAGCCGCCATTCCCGAACAAATCGCTTCGGCGTCGTCTTGGCCTTACCGGCGTGGCCGAGCAGGGGCTTTTTCGTGCGCGACTTCTTGACGTCCTCGAAACCCAGTTGCAGCGCCCGGTACCCGTCGGTTTCCGGCGTCTTGACCTGCATCACCGTGCAGGGACCGGCCTGCAAGACGGTCACCGCCGTCATGCGCCCCTCACTGTCGTACGCCTGGGTCATGCCCACTTTTTTTCCCAGTAGTAGCGTCATCGTCACATCCTTTGCCTCATCGGCCCCGCCGGGGCGGCGCCGACAGACCTGCGTCCTGGCAATCTCACGCCTTGATCTTGACAAAAACGCCCGCCGGAACCACCAGCCTGTTCAGGGCCTCCACCGTGCGGGCGTTTGCTTCGTGTATGTCGATCAGACGCTTGTGCGTCCGCATCTCAAACTGCTCACGCGACTTCTTGTCCACGTGCGGACTTCGCAGCACCGTATAGCGCTCGATCCGGGTCGGCAGCGGCACGGGACCGCTGACCCGCGCGTTCGTTCGACGGGCCTGCTCCACGATCTCCTTGGCCGAGGCATCCAGGGCCTTGTGGTCGTAGGCTTCCATTCGTATCCGAATTCGTTCGGTTTCCGTCGCCATGCGTCATCCTTCAACTGGCCGATCCGGGCGGTCCATCGGGACCGCCGGGTCTCCCATCCCCACGACACGGGCCTGTGCGCCACGCCAAATGGCGACACGCCCACCACGGGGCCGTACAAAATGACCACCTTCCAAGGCAGGAAAGGCTGTGCGCCTCCCTTAACATTCCCGCTGCGCCGCCTCTACCCCCTCCCGCCGATACGTGACGGCGTATTCCTGACACAACGGGCCAGCCGACATCAGCAGAGGCTTTCTGCCATCCGTGTACACCCAGTCTTTCGACGTGAACAGCCCAACTAGAATTCGCACGGAACTCCTTTCCGTGCTCGCTTCGGCCGTGAAACGCGTCTTCTAACAGAGTCCCCGGAATGTGTCAATAACAACCTGACAAAATTTTTTCAGAAATCTGTTCGGGAACCCGCTCATAGCACAACGGCTCCATGGAGAAGCTCCCGCGGCCGCCGGTCAGGCTCCGCACCTCGCCGGCGTACCCGAACATCTCAACCAGGGGCACGTTCGCATCGATCACCCGCATCCCCCCATGCAGTCGCGTGCCCGTGATGACCCCGCGCTTGGCGATCAGCGAGGCCTGTACCTGCCCGTAGTAACTTTCCGGAACCACGGCCTCAATCCGCATGATCGGCTCCAGAAGCACCGGGTGCGCCTGTTCCATCGCCTCCCGTATCGCCAGGGCGCCGGCCTGCTCGAACGCCAAATCCGAGGAATCCACCGCGTGGTAGGACCCATCCACCAGCGCGACCCGCACTCCCACGACCGGATATCCCCCCAGAAGTCCGCTGGTCAAACCCTCTCGAACGCCCCGCTCGACCGCCGGAACGTACTCCTTCGGCAGGACGCCCCCCACCAAGGCGCTCTCGAACTGGATGTCCTTGGCGTATCGGCCCTCCTCGTCCAGGACCGGCTCAACGGAAAGCACCACGTGCCCGTACTGTCCGCGGCCCCCGGTCTGTTTGATGAACTTGCCCTCGGCCCGGACCGGCCGGCTGATCGCCTCCCGGTAGGCCACCCGTGGCCGCCCCACGCGTACATCGACCCCCAGATCGCGGACCAGCTTGTGCTGGAGGATCTCCAGGTGAAGCTCGCCCATGCCGCTGATAATCGTCTGGCCGGTCTCGTGGTCGTAATGGCACTTGAAGGTCGGATCCTCACGACGCAATATCTCCAGCGCCTCGCCCAGCCGCGCCCGCTCGGCGCTGGTCCGCGGCTCGATGGACATGCTGACGACGGCCTCGGGGAACGTCATGCCCGCCAGCACCACGGGGTGCTTGGTGTCGCACAGGGTGTCGCCCGTCAGGGTGTCCTTGAGCCCCACGACGGCCACGATGTCCCCGGCCTGGGCCACCTCCACGCTCTCCCGCGAGTTGGCGTGCATCTCGAAGATTCGCGTGACGTTCTCACGCCGATCGCGGGTGCTGTTGAGCACGCGGCTGCCCCGTTTCAGACGTCCCTGATAGAGTCGCAGAAAATACAGATCCCCGTGCTTGTCACCGGTGATCTTGAAGGCCATCGCCACGAGGGACCGATTCGGATCGCAGACCACCTGGATCTCATCCTCCCGACGACCCGGACGGTGTCCGACCACGGGGGGCCGATCCAACGGCGAGGGCAGATAATCCACCACCGCGTCGAGCATGGCTCGGATACCGATGTTACGAAGCGCCGCGCCCACCAGCACGGGGTGCAGCGCCCCGGCCAGGGTCCCCTTGCGAAGCGCCGCCTTGATCATGGCCGTACTGAGCGGCTCATCATGCACGTAGGCCTCCATCAAGGTCTCGTCGAACTCCGCGGCGGCCTCGATCAGCCGTTGCCGACCGGCCCGGGCGGCCTCCTCAAACACCGCCGGGACGGGGCCCCACTCGAAACTGGCCCCCACCGACTCCGGCTTGAAGAGCACCGCCTGCATCTGAAGCAGGTCGATGAAGCCCTTGAATCCCCCCTCGGCACCGATGGGAATCTGAAGGGGCACCGGATGGGCCAGCAACCGGTCCCGGATGCTGTCCACCGACATCTCGAAATCGGCCCCCACCTTGTCCATCTTGTTGATCAGACACAGGCAGGGCAGGTCGTACTTGCGCCCCTGACGCCACACCGTTTCGCTTTGGGCCTGAACCCCCTCGCTGGCGTCGAAGACCGCCACCGCTCCGTCCAGCACCCGCAAGGACCGCTCCACCTCCGCCGTGAAGTCCACGTGGCCCGGTGTGTCAATCAGGTTGACCCGATACCCTTTCCACGAACAACGGGTGGCGGCGGAAGTGATGGTAATGCCCCGCTCCTGCTCCTCCTCCAGATAGTCCATCACCGCCGTCCCCTCATGGACCTCTCCGATCTTATACGTCCTCCCTGAAAAGAACAGGATCCGCTCGGTCACCGTCGTTTTGCCGGCGTCGATATGCGCCATGATGCCGATGTTTCGGGTTTTTTCGAGTGTGCCTGCCATTGCACCACCTGCATGTGAGCGCCGCCCGGCGCCCGGATCGGGCCCCATACAAGACCCGTCGGGGCCCGTATTGACTCCGGATAAAAAGAAGCGGCCACGGTCGTCTCCTGAAGCGCCGTGGCCGCAATCCCGCCGTGTTATTACTTCCACGCGAAGTGCGCGAAGGCCTTGTTCGCTTCGGCCATCCGGTGCACGTTCTCCCGCGTGGTCATCGCCGCCCCCTCGCGACGATAGGCATCCATCAATTCAGCGGCCAGACGAACCGCCATGGGCTTGCCCTTCTTGGCCCGTGCCGCGCCCAGAATCCACCGAAACGCCAACGACTGCTGCCGCTTCGGCCGCACCTGCATCGGCACCTGGTAGCTGGCCCCACCCACGCGGCGGCTGCGGACCTCCAGTTGCGGCTTGACGTTGGCCACCGCCGTCTCAAAAACCTCGACGGGGGCCGCATCCTTCATTCGCTTTTCGATAATCTTCATCGCGTCGTAGAACACCTTCTGCGCGCGGCTCTTGCGGCCGTCCCACATCAGACAATTGATGAACTTGGCCGCCAGCTTGCTGTGATACACCGGATCCGGCTTGAGCTGCTCCGCGGATGCCGTGAATTTCTTGGCCATACCACCTTACCCTTCTTTGGTCCGTCGCTGACGCGACCTTATGCCTTCTTGGCCCCGTACTTGCTGCGGCCCTGTTTGCGATTGGCCGTCCCGGCCGTATCCAAAACGCCTCGCACGATGTGGTAACGAACGCCCGGAAGATCCCGCACACGACCGCCGCGGATAATCACCGTGCTGTGTTCCTGCAGGTTGTGATCGATGCCCGGAATATACGCCGTCACTTCCTTGCCGTTTGTCAGGCGCACACGAGCGATTTTCCGAAGGGCCGAGTTCGGCTTCTTCGGCGTTTGCGTGCGCACGATCAGACAGACGCCGCGCTTCTGCGGACACCCCGTGATGTCCGAGACGCGCTTGCGGCCCTTGTGCTTACGACCCTTACGCACCAATTGATTGATGGTCGGCATATCCACTCCTGCGATTCTCTCTGACGCTTCGTTTGCCCTGGTCCCGCGGACCGCACAATCGGGCCGCTCGGTTTTACTCCAGACCCAACGCCGCTTTGACGGCCTTTTCGGCGGCGGCCTCGGCCTCGCGGGCCTCCCGCAGTTCTTCCAACTGCTTCGGCACCGGCGGCTCGGCCAAGTGCTTGACCCGCAATTCGAGGTACGGTCGAAAACCCGTCCCCGCCGGGATCAGATGCCCCAGGATCACGTTTTCCTTCAAACCGAGCAATTCATCAACCTTACCGGCCAGCGCCGCTTCGGTCAAGACCTTTGTTGTTTCCTGGAAACTGGCGGCCGAAATAAAGCTGTCGGACTGCAGCGACGCCTTGGTGATCCCCAGCAGCAGGGTGTTCGCCGTGGCAGGCCGGGGCTTCTTGCCCTTGGCCGGGGTCCCGCCCAGAACCTCGACCTTCTCATTGGCCGCTTCCAGCTCCTCGCGCGTGACCACGCGTCCGACCTCCAGATCGGTGTCTCCCGGGTCGGCAATGCGGATCTGGCCGGCCAGAGCCTCGTTCCTCCGCCGGAACTCCAAGCGATCCACCACCTCGCCCGGCAGGTAGTCGGTATCACCGACCGACTCAATCTCGACCTTCCGCATCATCTGTGAAAGGATGATTTCGATGTGCTTATCGCTGATCGTCACGCTCTGGGCGCGGTAGACGTTCTGAATCTCCCGCAGCAGATAGCGCTGCAGGGCCTCATCGCCCTTGATCCGCAGAATATCATGCGGCACGAGCGGCCCGTCCGTCAGCGCATCGCCGGCCTCGACGCGGTCGCCGGTGTGGAAATTCAGGTGCCGATCCCGCGGCACGTGGTGTTCCTTCTCCATACCGCTCTCGCTGCGAACGATGATCGTCATCTTGCCGCGCCGCTTGTCGCTCTTGAGTTCGACCACGCCGCTGATCTCGGCCATCGCGGCCGGCTCCTTGGGCTTTCGGGCCTCGAAGATCTCCGTCACACGCGGCAGACCCCCGGTGATGTCCTGGGTGCCGCCGCTGCTGCGGGGCAGCCGGGCCAGCAATTTACCGGCGCTGACCTCCTGCCCCTCATCCACCTCAATTCGCGCCTTGGCCGGAAGGTAGTGCACGTCGAGAATCTTCCCATCGCCGTCCTCGATGATGACCTGCGGATGCTTGTCGCCCTTGTGCTCGATCACCACGGGTCGGCCGCGCTGGCCCTTGCGCTCCTCCTCGACGCGCATCGTTTCGCCCTCGATCACGTCGACCAGCCGCACCAAACCGGCGACCTCCGCCAGAATCGGCATGCGGTGCGGGTCCCAACTGAACAACTTCTGTCCGGCCGTGACCGCCTGTCCATTCTCGACCTGAAGAATGGCCCCGTAGGGAACCCTGAACTTCTCCAGCTCCCGGCCCTTGGGATCGAGAAGAACCATCTCCCCGTTCCGAGCCAGTACGATACCCTTCGATTCGACGGCGCGCCGCTTGGCCGGATCGTCGGTCCCGCCAGCCAAGTCCGCACTGTACGCCTTGCCATCCGCGTCCACCCAGATGTCCGGGTCGGGCACGGCGTTCAGATCCCGGTATTCCACGGTGCCGGCCCGCGGCGCTCGCTGCTCCGTTTCCAGCAGGCTCACCGCGGCAATGCCACCGGTGTGGAACGTCCGCATCGTCAACTGCGTGCCCGGTTCGCCGATGGACTGGGCCGCGATGATCCCCACCGCCAGGCCCTCTTCCACCAGACGCCCCGTGCTCAGATCCCAGCCGTAACACTTCGCGCAGACGCCCACCTGGCTTTCACAGGTCAGCGGGCTGCGCACCCGGATGGCTTCCAGCCCGAGATGTTCGATCTGGTCGGCCGCTTCCGGCGTGATGACCTCGTTTTCCCGCACGATCATCTCATCGGTGATCGGGTTGCGGATGTTGTCGCGCGCCGTGCGTCCGATGATCAGATCGCGCAGCGGCACGTCCACGGCCTCGCCCCGGTAGACCGTGCTCTTGGTCATCCCCTGAAGCGTTCCGCAGTCGACCTCCGTAATCATGACGTTCTGCGCCACATCGGCCAGCTTGCGGGTCAGATACCCGGAATCGGCCGTCTTGAGGGCCGTATCCGCCAGGCCCTTCCGCGCCCCGTGGGTCGAACTGAAATACTCCAGCACGTTGAGGCCTTCACGGAAGTTCGACTTGATCGGCGTCTCGATGATCTCGCCGCTGGGCTTGGCCATCAACGCCCGCATCCCGGCCAACTGCTGAATCTGGTCGACGCTGCCCCGCGCCCCGGAGTGCCGCATCACCCAGATCGGATTCAGGTACGGCCGCCCGTCCCGCGTGTCGTTCTGCATGGCGTCCATCATGGCCTCGGTGACGGCCACGCGGGCATGCGTCCAGGCATCGATCACCTGATTGTATCGTTCGCCGTCGGTCAGCACGCCGTTCTGGTAGTTCTTGAGGATGCGGTCGACGCGTTTCTGGGTCACGTCGATAATCGCCTGTTTCTGCGGGGGAATCCGCAGATCGAACAAGCCGAAGCTCAACCCGGCCAGGGTGGCCTGCTTGAAGCCTATCTCCTTGATGGCGTCCAGCAGGTCGACCGTCGCGGCGCTGCCGCAAATCTCATGGCACTCCTGAATCACCTTGCCCAACTGCTTCTTGTCCATCACCATATTGTAGAAGGGCATGGCGTCGGGCAGAATATCGTTGAACAGGCACCGGCCCGGCGTGGTCTCGACCAGACCGCCGGGCTCATCGCCCCGCGCCCCGCGCACGGTTTTGCCCTCGGGCAAGCGCACTTTCACCCGAGCGTGCATGTGCACCTTGCCCAGCTCACACGCCGTGATGGCCTCCATTGGATCGCGAAAGACCATGCCCTGGCCCGGCTGGTCCGGCTGCATGGTCGTGATGTAGTAGTTGCCCAACACGATATCCTGGCTGGGCCCCAACATCGGCGAGCCGCTTTGGGGCGAGAAAATGTTGTTGGTCGCCATGATGAGCGTGTGCGCCTCGACCTGCGCCTCGATGCTCAACGGCAGGTGCACCGCCATCTGGTCGCCGTCGAAGTCCGCGTTGAACCCCTGGCACACCAACGGATGGAGCATGATCGCGTTGCCCTCGACCAGGACCGGCTC
>DSDH01000173.1 GCA_011055475.1 Phycisphaerales bacterium
AGCCGCGCCGCATCGGGCCGGCGCATGAACGCCGCGATGTCTTCATCCAGGAAATGGTGCACCGGCAGGTATTGCCCCGTCGTCTCGAACAGGGCCCGGCGAACCTGCAATCGCGTGCGCCGGAGGCTCTCGGGCGGAACCGGCTTGGTCTTCGCCCGCTGGGACAGCCGCAGGCCCTGCCCGCAGCGATCGATCACCCGTCGGACCTGACGCAGAGCCGCCGCCCCCGTCGGCGCCGTGACGAACAGCCCGTGCTTCTCCAGGAACAGCACCGACGGCATCCGCCCCTGCTCGGCCTGATAGGCCTCAACCAGCCGCGAAATCCTCCGGGCGAGCATGAATCCCGGATCGGTATAGGGCACCCACAGCGGCGGGAACGACTCATCCTTGAAGAGATCCTCCAGGAGCGAGCGGCCGTTCTTCGCATTGACATACGCCCCGACGACGTTGGGATGCAGGTGGATGACCGCCTTGTCCAGCAGGGCGTGCAGGTGCGCCTCCACCGAGGGTCGCGCGGCTTCGGGCTGGTCGTCCTCGCACGCCAACAACAGGCGATTCATCACCTCGGTCTCGCGCCGCTGGGCGGGCAGTGTGGCCAGCGCCGGATCGCCCAGCACCGCCAGCACCGCCTCGATCCGCATCCGCCGCCAGCCCCGCTGGGCGTGCATATCCTTCAGGGCCGTACCGCTGGCCTTGATGTACATGAACCGCCCATCGGCCGTCTTGACCGAGGTGTTGCCCCCGCCGCCCTGCACCAGGGCTGGGTCCTTGCCCGTGGCCCGCGAAATACGAATCAACTCGGCCAACGCCTTATCCATAGGTCAAAACTCCTGGTCTGCGATGAAATATGTGCGTTCGAGCATCAAATATAGGGCGTATCGGGAGTGGGTTCCTCTTCGGAGGCATGGTCGTTCTTCCACATCCACAGGACCGCGGCGACGAACCAGATAATCGTCACCGTGATGAGAACCCACTTGACCCGATCCAGCGTCACCGCCCCGGCCAGGAACAGCACGCCCATGAGCACGAGAATGCCCAACGAGGCCCAACTGATGGCCTGGGCCGCGGTGCGGAACGTGGGTCGGGCGTACATCCGCCGCTGGTAGACGACGCTCACAACGACGTACAAGGTCGCCGCCATGAACCACCCCGGCAGCGACACGAAATAGATCTGCACCCGGCCCGTGACCACAAGCGAGGCGCACGCCACCAGAGTGACGATCCAGGCCGCCCCCGCGGCCCAGTTGAACACCGCGCCGCTGCGCTCGGCGTAGTTGTTCTGAAGGCCGAACTTGCGCATCAGCCAGAAGTCCACGAAGACGACGGCGCCCATCGGCATCAGGATCAGGCCATACAGCGCCACGAAATCCAGCAATTTCATCGCGATGGCCGGAAACATCCCGGCGATGGTGGCGATCGCCCCGGTCGCCAGGGTCACCCGGAATCGCGACCACTTTGGCTGCAGCGCCTGGAACGCCAGGCCCGCCCGGTAGATCGTCGGGTTCGCCGTCGTCCAGCCCGCGATGATCACGCACAGCAGGCCCGCCAGCCCCGCCGCGCGGTAGGCCAGCGGCCCCGGCAGCACGTTGGTGTCGGTCGGGTCCAGATGCAACTGATAGGCGTACAGGATCGAGGCGCTGATCCAGGCCATGAAGTGTCCCACGTACATGCCCGAGGCCGAGGCGATGCTGTACCACGACTTCCTGGCGAACCGGAAGACGCTCAGATCGCTCATCCCGACGTGCATTGCCATGTTGCAGAACCACGCGAAGAACGTCACGTGCCAGAACGTGAACTTCACCTGGCCCGGCAGCGGATCGCCGCCCTTCCAGATCGAGGCGTTGGCCAGCGTCCACACGTCGCCGAGGGAGTTGATCTTCGCCCCGGTCACGTCGATGAACTGCTTGAGCCCCACGAACCCGAACACCAGAAATACCAGAACCATCCACGGCGAGGCGATATTGGCGAACTTCGCGACGGTCTCATACCCGTACGCGGCGACGATGGCGATCAATCCGCCCACGACGGCCACCGCGATCACCCAGCCCACGCTGTTGGGATACAGGTCGTTCAGCGCGGGCATGGGGAACTTGAACCACACGCCCAGGGCCGTCGCCGAGACGGTCACCATCGCCCCGGCCAAGAAGCAGAACATCACGCCATTGGCTAGGTTGTACAGCGTCACCAGTTGGCGGCCGCAGATCTTCTCGAGCTGGTAGTACAGCGTCAACCGCGCCCGCGTGGCGATCGGTGCGCACAGCAGCATCCAACTGAGCACCGCCAGGGCATTGCCCACGATCAACCCCGCGACCAGGTCAAACGCGCTGACTCCCGCCGCCACGAACAACGGCCCGATCATCAGCTCGGTGCCCGCGCAATGCTCGCCCGCGTACATCCCGATGAAGCTCTTGAAGCCCAGCAGGGCTCGCTGGGGCACCGGCTCCCGCTCATACTCAGTCGACGGCGCCTGTTGCACGTGTGGTTCTGTGTCCATGCCATCCATCCTTCCAGAAGGTCCTTCGAAGCACCCAGCCAGGCCGCCGCGCCCGGCCTCGCCGAACGACGTCGCGTCCCTTAGCCGCGGCGGCTCAACACCTCCCGCTCATAAGCCCGCACCTCATCCAGCCAGGCCCGACCCACGGGCACCGACTGCCGCAGACAGTAATAGTCCCACACCGCCCCGAAGGGCAACGTCTTGAGCTCTTCCAGCAAACCCAGCCGTGCCGTGAAGTCTCCGCGGCGCTCGGCCCCCAACAGCACGTCCACCGGCTCCAGCAGTGCCAGCAGCAGCGCCTTGATCATGCACCGCGTCCCGATCACCCAGGCCGCGATGCGGTTGATCGACGCATCGAAAAAGTCCAGCCCGATGTGCACGCGGTCCAGGTAGCCGCCGCGAACCAGTTGCTGGGCGATCGCCCGCAGCTCGTCGTCGAGGATCACCACGTGGTCGCTGTCCCATCGCACGGGGCGGCTGACGTGCAGCAGCAGCTCCTTGGCGAACATCAGCACCGCCGAAATCTTGTCGCTGACCACCTCGGTCGGATGGAAGTGCCCCGTGTCCAGGCACAGCAGCGTGCCGCGGCTGACCGCGTAACCCAGGTAGAACTCGTGCGAGCCCACCGTGTAGCTCTCGGCCCCGATCCCGAACAGCTTGCTCTCGACCGCGTCCAGGTTGTGGGCCGGGTCCAGCGGCTCGGCGAAAATCTCGTCGAGCGACCGCGCGAGGATCTCGCGCGGGCCCTTGCGGTCCACCGGGATATCCTTCGAGCCGTCCGGGATCCACACGTTCGTCACCGTTGGCGTGCCCAGGGCCTTGCCCATCGCCGCGCCGATCCGGCGGCAGGCGATGCCGTGCTCCACCCAGAAGCGGCGGATGCCCTCGTCGTCGCTGCTCAGCGTCCGGCCACTGGCGGCCTTGGGGTGCGAGAAGAACGTCGGGTTGAAATCCAGCCCCAGGACCCGCTCTCTGGCCCAGTCGATCCAGCCGGCGAAATGCTCGGCGGTCAGCGCGTTGCGGTCCACGCGCCGCCCGCCCATATCGGCGTAGATCGCGTGCAGGTTGAACCGATGCGTGCCCGGAATCAGGCTCAGCGCCTTGTCCGCATCGGCCCGGAGCTCCTCGACCGTCCGCGCCTTGCCGGGATAGTTCCCCGTCACGGCCAGGCCGCCGTCCAGCCCGGCGTCCGGGTTCTCAAAGCCCCCCACGTCGTCGCCCTGCCAGCAGTGCAGCGACACGGCAATCCGCTCCAGCCGTGCCAGCGCCGCATCCGTGTCCACGCCCAGGTCGCCGTAGACCTGCCGTGCTATTTCGTAGGCCTTCTCGATCGTCTTCGCCACGCCTCGTCCTTTCCCCTACAGTCCCCGTCAATCGAGCCTTGACGCCGAAGGTCCCTACTTGGCGCAGGTGGCCAACAGCGCCTCCTCGGCCCGTTTGTTCCACAGCCCGTTCTCCAGGCGCGCCGCCACCCGCGGCAAGTCCTCCCCCAGTCGCTCCAGCGGGATCAACCCCATCTCCGCGCACCCCGGATAGACCAGAATCTTCCCGGGGATCAGGCCCTTCTCCACGGCGCGAATGCCCTCCACCGCTCCGGCCATCCCGCTGATCGCCCCGACGGAGATGTCCGTGTTCAGTTTGCCCGAGGCCACCTTCTCCAACACGATCTCCATATCCTCGAACACCGAGCCGCTCGTGCCCAGAATGTACAGGCCCCGCTCGATGTACGTGTCGAGGTCCAGTTCCGTCGTGACGGTCGCCGGGATGCCCGCGAAGACATTGATGATCCCCCGCGGCTCGGCGTCCTGGACGGCCTGCGCCACGAGCGGCCCGACCGGGGCCATGAGCGCTGTATAGTCGAATCGGGTGTTCGGCTTGCCCGTGGCCGCGTGGTACGGATAGTAGGGCACGCCGCGTTGGGCGGCCATGGGCACGGCCACGCGATTGAGCAGGCCCAGCCGGTGGTCGTCCAGGTCGCCGGCGTGCACTGAAACGCCGGGCACACCCTGGCAGATGTTGCGGATCACGTGCATGACGCCCATCGGCCCGGCGGCGCCGACGATGTGAATCTTGTCGTTCGGACGGATCTCGCCGGAGGCGGGGATACTTATCATCGACTCGGCCGGGTCCATCCCGAAGGTGCCCACCAGGCGGATATTGCCGTAGTGAAACCGGCCCACCGGCACGGTCACCGTCCGCCCGAAGCGGGTCCCGCATTGCACGATGTTGTACAATCCGTTGGGCCCGACGTGCTCGAACAGCCGCGCCGCCGTGTCCACGTCCGACCCGAAATAGACCACGTCGTCAAAATGCGAATCGCCCAGCTCATCCAGGTGTTCCACCGTGTGGACAGGGATCCGACCGGCCGTCATCGGCCCGAATCGCCAGACCAGCGTGATCCGCCCTGGCCGGCCGAACCGCCCCAGGAACGCGATGAACGTCTCCTCGAATCCGCCCTGGTCGGCGACCACCAGCATCTGGCCGCCTTCCCGCAGGTCCTTGCGCTCCCGCACGCGGTAGGCCTCCTCCACGCACGCCCACGGCTCGACCAAAGCGACCGCCGAGGCGCTGAGCGTCTCCGGCGCCGGCAGCAGGAACACCTGCCCCTCCGGCGAGGTGATCACCCGCGTATCCATGAGCACGTACTGCTGCAGGCCGCCCTCGAAGTTGTACCCGAACGAACCGTTGGAATTCGTCGTGGGCAACCAGCGATAGTCCGTCTCCACGAGGTACCGGCCGCCGACCCGCACGCCCTGCACCCGTTCACCGACCGCCTCGATCCGCACGGTGGTCTCGTGCCCCGGCACCGTGGGCTCCTCGTCCGGCACGTAGCTGGGAATCTCGGCGAGAACCGCTTCCTCGATGCCCTCCAGGATGCGCGTCTTGCGGGCGTGCTGGTCGAACTGCTTGAGCAGCTTGAGATCCGAAAAGCACAGGCCGACCGCCTCGACCCGCGCCAGAATCTGATACGGCCCGACCGGGGGGACCGGCTTGGCGCGGTTGAGGGTCAGTTGGTCGGGCCCGACCAGTTGAACGGCGTATTGCGTTTCAGGAATGGCCATCGTCCATCGTCTCCGACATGTCAGGTCAACAGCGGGCCAGGATCGTCTCCGGCGCGGGATCAGACCCCACTTCGGCCAATGCCTCGGTCCGGCTCGGCTTCAGGGCCCGCCCCACCGTCTCATAAAACGTGTTGCGTTCTCCCCGTTGGGGAAAGTGCTTCTTCGCCCAGCCGCTCGTATAGCCCAGGCCGCACCGCCGCTGCAACACCGAATGGGCGTACACAACCCACGCCCCCTGCAAGAACAGCGGCACGTGCGGCGCCAGCTCCGCCGCGTCAAAATCGTCCACGAACTTTTGACCGGGACTGTTCATCTCCGTGCCCACGACAATGGGCAGATGCCGCTCGGCGGCCATGGCGATGACCGCCCGCAGATTCGCCACCAGCTCATCCTCGACGCCCGGCGTGAAGTTGCGATCGGGAATGATGTTGATCGCCTCGACACCCGTGCTCATCGCCACGTCCAGCAGGCGGTCCAGCTCCTTCTCGCCGTCGCTGAGCCCGTTGAGCCACGTCAGCGTCGGAATCCCCCCGACCGCCAGCACGAATTCGTTGACCTCCGCCATCCTGGGGAACGCCCCGGCGTCCGGCGGAACGTAGCCGGGCCCGCCCCGCTTCATCGTCCGGGCGCGGATCGTATTCAGCAGGTCCCGCCCCTCGGGCAGCTCCATGGCGCTGACGTCCGTATCCAGCTTATCCGACCAGAACGCCGCCAGCGCCCGATCATCGGGAAAATGCCCGGCGGCCTTCCGCGCGTAGGCCACGCACAGGTGCCGCTCGGTCGGGTTGCCCGCCGGCGTCAGGGGCAGCACATTCTGTTCATAGTCGATGCGTACGGGAGCCAGGTAGGCATTGACCCGCTCGATCAGGCCGCGGTTGCGCTGCTGGGCCGTCTCCTTGAGCCCGTGCTGAAACGTGGCCCACCGCTCGGGCAGCCGCCCCGTCGGAATCCCCACGCCCATATGATACGTGATGCCCGGCTCGCCCGGACTGGTCATCACCTTGTCGGCGAACTCCGGCACGAACACCCGCGTCTCCAGCCCCCCGCACGTGGGCAGATCGAGCAAGCGCCCGGCCTCAACGAATTCATCCACACCGTCGAGCACGTCGAAGTCGACGAGCCCCGCCGCCGCCAGGCCCGCCTTCCGCGCCCGCCAGGCCAGACCCACCGGCGAATACCCCAGGCAGTTGTATGAGAAGAAGCTGTGAAAATGCATATTCACGTGGTCGGTCGGATCGCGCAGGCTCACCTGACCGGCCTTCGCCAGGGAAACAAGCTCGTTCAAGGCGGAAAAACGTTTTTCCACATCGAAACTGTCAAGCTGTTGTTCCATCGTCTCGATCATTCGCCGCTCCGATGATGACTCTCTGCCGCACGCATCGGCAGGTCCCGGATAATACGCCCCGCTGCGGCCGATTGCAAACCAAAATCGCGGCCGCGGCAACCCGCAAGGCCCGGACATGCGGCCTGTCGCGCGTTGCATTCGATCGCGATGGCGGTATACTGCCCGCTTCTTGCGTGGGATCACACAGGTCAAAGAGGCAACCGATGGACGCGTTTCAGTATAGACACGGGGCATTGTTCGCCGAGGCGGTCGGCGTGGAGAATATCGCCGCCGCGGTGGGCACGCCCGTTTACGTGTACAGCCAGGCGACGTTCCTGGATCATCTGGCTAAGAACCAACGGGCCTACGCGGATATCGACACACTGATCTGCTACTCGGTCAAGGCCTGCGGCAACATACACATCCTGCGCCGCCTCCATGAGGCCGGCGCCGGGTTCGACATCGTCAGCGGCGGTGAGCTGTTCCGCGCCCGCCGGGCCGGGGCGGATCCCTCCCGCATTGTCTACGCCGGCGCCGGCAAGACCGATGCCGAGATCATCGAGGCGCTCCAGGCAGGCATTGCCTGTTTTAACATTGAATCCGAGGCCGAACTGGAAAACCTCGTCCGCCTGACCCGGCTGCACAACCGACCGACCCGCGCCGCCTTGCGGGTCAACCCGGACATTGACCCCGGCACGCACCGGCATATCACCACCGGCACGCGCGAGACGAAATTCGGCGTCCAGATTGAGCATGCGGTCGACCTGTTCCATCGCTACCGCGACAACGGGGCCGTGGACCTGTGCGCCATCCACGTGCATCTGGGCTCGGGTGGCAAGACGATCGACCCCTACGTGCGGGCGGTGGAAAGGGCCCTGACGTTGATCGAGGAGCTCCGTGCCCGGGGGCACCGCATCGAGGCATTGAACTTGGGCGGCGGCTACGGAGCGGATTACGAATCCAAGACGGTCCCCACCGCCGCGGATTACGCCGCGGGCATCGCGCCTCTGATCAAGGGCCGCGGCCTTCGGCTGATCCTCGAACCCGGCAAGAGCATCATCGCCAACGCGGGAATCCTCATAACGCGGGTGCTCTATACGAAAACCACCGGCGACAAGCACTTTGTCATCGTCGATGCGGGGATGAACGACCTGATCCGCCCGGTTCTTTACGAGGCGTTTCACTTCATCTGGCCGGTGCGGGTGGGCGAGGGCTTCGTGCCGACCGTCCGGCGGCAGGACCTCTGCCCCGAAGGCAGCCGGATCGTGGACGTCGTCGGGCCGATCTGCGAGGGCGCGGACTTCTTCGCCAGGGACCGGGCCCTGCCGCCGGTCGAGCGGGGCGACCTGCTGGCCGTGTTCACCGCCGGGGCCTATGGCTTCACGATGGCCAGCAACTACAACGCCCGACCCATGCCGCCGGAGGTGCTGGTCGACGGCGAGTCCTTCCGGGTTATCCGCCGCCGACAGACCTACGAGGACCTCGTCGCCCCGGAACTCTGATCCCGCCCCACGTCATTGGACGGGGGCATTCGGCTCACGGGATTGTCCGCGCCTTTACTCGCCGGGGGTGGGGTCGGCGGCGGTCCAGTTGGCCGGGTCGTTGCCGTAGAAGTCCGCCGGCGTCGGGCCGTCCGGGTGCCGATGCTGCAAGCTTGCCCCCGTGCCGTCGGCCGCGGTCGGCCAGGGCGCCGCGTCGTTGTACTCCACCGAGTCCACGCGGATCCAGTACCGCTCCCGGCCCCATTCCTGGTCCCCGGGATATGAGAGCGTCACCCGCTCGCCATCGTTGCTCAGCTTCGTACCGCCCTCGAACGGCCCCAGCACCGGCACGCCCACCGGCCCATACCAGGCGTTGAACGCCGCCGGGTTCTCGGCCACGATCAGATACCCCCGCGCCGGAATCACCGTCTCCGGCGGGAAACTATACTTGATGCCCTCGGTAAACTGCCAAGGTACCGGCTCC
>DSDH01000726.1 GCA_011055475.1 Phycisphaerales bacterium
GCCCCGGGAGCCGTCGAAATCGCGGGTGTTGACCCGATCTGGTCCTCCATGGCGGGCCTCGTGTCGGCCTGGGCGATCAGCGATTTGTAGGCCTTGGGGGGATCGGACTGGATCGGGACCGTCTCCATCCGGCCGGCGTGGGCCAGGACGACGCGATCCGGGTGAATCTCATGTACGGTCTGATGATTGACTGACTCACCGATGCGGACCCACTTGAGTCCGATAACGTTGCCCATATCCAGCAGGGCCAGCGACTTCTCAGGATAATCCGGGTACACCGCCGTGGCCAGGAGCTTCGACTTCGCCGTGAAGGTCACGTTGGTCGGTTTGGGCGGCTCCGGCTTGGACGCTTCACGCGACGCGGTGGCCACGGGCGTTGTCCGCTCGGGTCGGGGCGGTGGCGGCGGCGGAGGTGGATTGATGCCCAAGGCGAACAGCCGGGCCTGCCCCACGAGAGCGGATTCCTGCTGTTCCGTGGTCGCGCCCGTGGGGCGCTGGGCCCGGAGGCGGGTGACGATGCCGGGCTCGGCGAGGATCGCGGGTGCCGGATCCGGACCGCCCAGCCATCGCACGATCAGCCACGCAGTGCCCACGACGATCGCGACGACCGATAAGATCGCTGCCGCTTTTGCCGCTTTGACCGGATCGACTCTCATGTATCTGCTCCTGATTCCTATCGGACAGATCGGTCAGATCGAGGCGTTTCGTTAGGGCTCGACCGCCTTTTTCGACAGGTCAGGGGCTTTTTTGTTCCCGCCAATGGACGATTTTCCGCAGGTACTCCTCCTCGTGACCGGCGTATCCGACGCTGTGTTCGGGGGTGTGGCAGTCGATGCAGCCCAGGCGGGGCCGGCCCGGGGCGACGTATGGCCCGCCGGCCAACTGCGAGGCGACGTGGGCCGAACCGGGCCCGTGGCAGACCTCACACCCTACGTCCCGCAGGTCCGTCGGGCTGTTCTCGTTGCGAAAACCGCTGACGTATCCAAAGCCGACGACGTGACAGGCGATGCATTCCGGGTCGTACTGCTGATTAATCTCAACAAGCGTCCGATAGGCACGGGCGTGCTTTTTCGTGGCCCAGCGTTCGTACTCGTATTCGTGGCAACTCTTGCACGTGCCCGACCCGACGTATTCGAGGTTGTCGGGCAGGGGCAACTGGGGCATGCGGTCGATGAGGCGCTCTTCCTTGACGCGGAGCTTGTAGTTTTCGTAGAGCTCGACGAGCAGCGGGTCCTCCGGCAGCCTCTCATCGACGGCCACCTCCTTGAACTGGAAGACGGGCCGGTTGTCGGCGCCCCACCGAACGCCCACGCGGGCGATGTACTCGCCGAGCCGCCCGACGGCAATGACCCAGGGGCCGGCGACGCCGTCGTGGAGGACCTGCGGCTCATTGGCCGCCGCCGGACGGATCACCAAATCGACGCCGGACCACTGCGACACCACGCCCGGCTCGACCGGCGGCTCATCCGGCGTGATGACGACGTGCAACCGAGGTCCGGCCGATTCCGGGCCGAAGACCTCGGCCAGGCCTCGCGGCGTCATGGCGTCGGCCCGCATCGCCGCCACGACGACCCGGACCTCTCGCCCGGCCAGGTCGAGCGTCCGCGACCAACGCCGAAGCTGCGGGTCCGGGCCCGCCAACGGTGCCGAGGTAATCCAGTCGAACAAGACGGCCTGCACCAGGCCGCGCTGCCGGGCGACGTCGTAATCCTCCGGATCCAAGTGGACCAGGTCATAGTCGAGGATGGTCAGGGCCTGGAAGAAGACTTCCAGCTTGATGCGATCCTGCTCCGAATCCGCGGCGAGCAGCCCGCCGGTGTCGATGACCAGCCGCCGATCCGGCGCGATCATGTTCAAGATGGCCTGTCGTCGGCTCAGGCCGCCAAGCTGATCCTCGGAGCAGCCACAGGGTTTGAGCGTGCTCAGGGCCTGGCCCGTGAGCAACAGCGTCAGTTCCGCGCGATCTTGCGCCGACGGAGGGGGCGTGGGCGTGCTTGGGGATTCTGGTTTCTCCGGTCCGCAGCCCGCCCAGAACAGCAGGGCGAGCATGCACGCCATACCCACGCGACAGGGCCGCGACAGTCCGTCACGGGGCCTTGCACGGTTCACGCCGATCAGACTGTGCGACGTTGTCAGTCCGGACGGGATCCGGGCCCGACGTCCCATATCCTGGATACGGTTTCCCGGATTCGCGAGGGAGACACGTGGATAATCGCTCATGGCGTGGTCCGTTCAATTCCCGCAGGTTCGTGGCGAAGGCCTCATTGCATCTTGTACCAGCCCGTGCAGTAGATCGTGGCCGAGCGCCCGTCGGTGAACGTGAGCGTCAAGCCGTCGCTGATGTAGCGCATGACCTCGTCTTTCCGCGCGGGCGGCGTGATGCGGATATCCAGCTTGAGATGGCCGTCCTTGCTTTCCTGGCCGGCGATCTCCATCATCCCCTTGGTGCTTTCGGCCGAGGCGATTTCCAGGGTCCCCCCGCAATGATTCGTGACCCAGACGGTCCGCGTGACGGTCTGGCCGGGCTCGGCGTTCTGCAGGATGAACCGTGGCTGGCTCAGCGTGATGCACGGCTGCGCCGTCCACGGGATCGTCAGCTCCGGCACCTCCGGATGCGTCGTCTGAATCCGCACGTAGCCGTTGAGCGTCTGCTCGAGTTTGGACTGGTCGACCTTGGGCTGCAGAACGAACTCAGTGGCCTTTTTCTCGGGATCGTAATCGAAGGTCACGGCATTGTTCGAGGCGGTGATGTTCCGGATGGCAAAGGGCGTCTGATCGGTGCACGAGAGGCGAATGGGTACGGCGCCGGCGTTCTCCTTGGCGGCGGTGAACTGCAGACTGGTCGGTTCGGTGACGACCTTGAGTCGGATCGTGCCCGTGATGACCAGACTGGCGCTGGGCTGCTTGGGGTCGTTGCTGATGATGTAGAGCGTTTTGTGTACCGGCCCGGCGCTGGAGCCGGCGTGGTAGACGGCGTTGACCGTGCCGCTCTCGCCGGGGGCGTAGTCCTTCTTCGCGAGTTCGGGAACGAAACAACTGCACGTGGTGGTGACACGGGTGATCTTCAGGTCCGCGTCGCCGACGTTCTTGAATTTGAAGACGGCGCGATGTTGCGTACTCGGTCCGATAACGCCCAAGTCAATCTCCGGATTCTCCACCTCGATGCGGGGGGCCGGGCCGGCGGCCTGATCGCCGGTCGTTTGAGCGGTTTCGGCGGGGGCGGGACGGAGTATTTCGGCCGGCTTGGTCGCGGTCGGAGTAGACCGCACCGGGGCCGTTGGGTTACTCGGCTCGATCGGCGTGTCGGACGAGGGGGATCGCTGCGACTCACCGCAACCGCTGCCCAAAGCCAGAACGAGGCAAAGGATTCCCGCCAGAGTCGTGTATCGTGCTTTCATGGCCTGTTCCTCATAACGAAGGACGACGGATACGAGACTGCCCATACCACTCGGCACCGGATTGGTTATTCTACCGATACGGGTTTCCAAGGGCAACAGTTCGGTCGGTGGATGATCGGGGGCACTTGAGGACCGCCGGCCGAGGGGTTCCACAGGAGACAGGGGGGATTCTGAACGATAACAGAGACAGGCCGCTTGGATCGGCGGCCGAGGCGCAGGTCCGGCCGATGGTTCCCGCTTTACACCGTGGCGGGCCATGGCTACCATGCGTCCTCTGCGAGGGACGTGAACGGTCGTGACAGAGGAATGATTCGTGGGCGAATCGTCCGATAAGCAGTTGTCGATTGTGGTTCCCGTGTTCAACGAGCGGGAGAATCTGGAGGCGCTGCACGAGGAGATCCGGGCGGCGCTGGACGGCCGTTGCCGCTACGAGATCATCTACATCGACGATGGCAGCACGGACGGCGGCTTTGAACTGCTGCAACGACTCCACCAATCGGGGCCGAACGTCCGGGTGGTGCGATTCCGCAAGAACTTCGGCCAGACTGCGGCGCTGGCGGCCGGGTTCCGGATGGCCCGGGGGACGGTTATCGTGCCGCTGGACGCCGACCGACAGAACGACCCCGCGGATATCCCCCGGCTGGTGGAGAAGCTGGATGAGGGATACGACATCGTCAGCGGATGGCGCAAGAAGCGACGGGACACCTTCATCACCCGGACGCTGCCGTCGCGGATGGGCAATTGGCTGATCGGGAAGATCACGGGCGTCAAACTGCATGATTACGGCTGCACGCTCAAGGCGTATCGGGCGGCGTCGTTGAAGGACATTCGCCTGTACGGGGAGATGCATCGGTTCATTCCGGCCCTGGCCAGTTGGGGGGGCGAGCGGATCACGGAGATGGTGGTCAACCATCGGCCCCGGACGATGGGCCGGACCAAGTACGGGCTCAGCCGCACGTTCAAGGTGATCCTGGACCTGATCACGATCAAGTTCCTGGCGTCGTTCTCGACCAAGCCGATCTACGTGTTCGGGGGGCTGGGCGGGCTGTGTCTGCTGGGCTCGATCCTGTCGGGTATGGCCGTGTTGTACTACAAGTACCTGGCCGACCCGCCGATCAACATGAATCGTAATCCGCTGCTGGTGCTGACGATGATGCTGATGACGACGGCCGTACAGTTCATCATGCTGGGGTTGCTGGCGGAGATCCTCGTGCGGACGTATCACGAGTCGCAGGGCCGGCCTATCTACGTGGTGGAGCAGGTGTTGGAGGCCACGTCGCCGTCGGATGAGCCGACGGATCGACCGACGTAAGCGGGGTCATGACGGAGCGACGGGATGGGGCGGCGAAGACGGCGTAAAGAGACGACGGTCAGGCCGGCCGGTCCCCTGCGCTCGCCGGACCGCATCAAGGCGGGCCCGACAGCGCCGTGGCTCCTGACGGCGGCGGCCATACTTGTGGCGGCGACGTTCTTCCTTCTGGGCAAGTACCTGGAGCTGGGCAGTCCCGATCCGTTCGACAGCGCGGCGTATGTGTATTCCGCGGCGCATCTGCTCGATGGGGCCCAGTTAGGGGTCGATGAGAAGAGCTCCGCCCGGCCGGCGACGCTGCTGGTGAACACGGTCGGGGTCGCGCTGTTCGGCTTCAGTGAGACGGGGCCCAAGCTCATCCAGGGCCTGTTCCAGGCGGCGGCGCTGGTGATGATGTTTCTGGCGATGCGGCGTCTGTGGGGTCGGGCCGCCGCCGGCGTGAGCATCGTCGTCGCGGCGTACTACCTGTCGGCGCCGTTGATCGCCAAGTTCGGCAACACCAAGGAGCAATACCTCATTGCCCTGGCCGTCATCGGCGCCTCGTCGATGATCCTCTATGAACGGACCGGCCGCTGGGGCTGGGCGGTGCTGACCGGGGCGGTGTCGCTGGATGCCTACTACTTCAAGGAGACGGGCATCGCGATCGTCGTCGCGCTGGCGGTCTACCTGGTGGTTGGCCGTCTCTTCGGCTGGTTCGACAAGCCACGGTTTCGGCGGACGGCGCTTCTGTTACTGGCCGGGGCGCTGGCCGGGCTGATGCCCCTGGCCGTGTTCTACGCCTGGCAGGGGCAGTCGGCCGATTTCTGGCAGACGTTGCCGGCGGCCCTGGTCCAGACGGCCTGGCTCGTCGTGGCGGTCGTTTGGGGTCTGCCATGGCTCTTCGGTCCCGGGGGGTGGGTCCGCCGAGGTCTGGCGCACGTCCGTCGCCCTTTTTGGATCGGCGGGCTGATCGCCGTGCTCGGGATGCTGATCGTGTGTTGTGTCCTGGTCGCGTACTGCACGTGGCGGTTCGACGGCGAACCGACGCACATCGGCTCCGAGGTCAGGTCTTACCTGACCCGCCATCTGCCGGGCAGCGGCGTTGCGATGCGCCAGATCTATCGGCTCAGGGCGGCCCTGCGGCGGGTCGAGTGGATCCTGAGCTCGCCGGATCACTACGTCCATCGCAGCCGTGCGGCGATGGGCCTGGCGCGGCAGGCGCCGGTGGTGTTTCGGTACTACGCCGCGCTGGCCGTGCCGATGCTGCTGGGGCTCGCGGCGACGGTGGCGGGGATCGTTGCCGCCATACAACGCCGGTCGCGGCGGGTGGCGGCCGAGCCGGCGGATCGGTTCGTGGTCCTGCTGGCGGCGTGGTGGGTGCTGGACGTGCTGCTGGTGTGGGTCAGCCCGCGGTCATACGAGCAGTATTACCTGCCGTTGACCGCGTCGGGAGCGATGGTTGGCGGATACGCCGTGTGGTGGTACCGGCGGCGACTGGGCGCGGCGACGACCAAGGGGCCCTGGCTGCTGGGCGGGGCGGCGGCGCTGGTGTTGGGCGTGGTGCTGGCCTGGCCGATCTTCTTCGGGTTTCGCACCAGCCGGTTCAGCGGCCAGCGGTATGAGGATGGGCCGCGCCACGGCTACGTCCAGCGGTTGGAAGAGGTGCGGATGCGGGCGCGCGGCCTGCTGCCGTGGGAGGCCGTGGGCGATTACATCCGCCAACGCACCGGCCCTGAGGATACGATCTACGTGTGGGGTTGGTACCCCGGCATCTACGTCCGGGCGCAGCGTTTCAGTTGTGCACCGCAGGCGTTCTACAGCGATATGCACGTCCTGCCGCCGGAGCGATTGGCCAGTTACGTGCGGTGGCAGGTCATCGAGCCGATGGAGCGCAAAGGCCTGCCGGCGTATATCGTGGATTCGCGCAAGCAGCATTTCCCCTGGGACCGACCACCGCTGGAGCTGTGGCCGCACAGTTCGCGAGGACCGATCGGCGTCGGGGAGCTGGGGCAATACGAGAGGATCTACCGCCGGATGCTGGCCGAGCGCGTCAATGAGGAGGAGGCGGCGCGATTCGACGCGATGGGCCTGATTCGGCGGTTCGTGATGGAACATTACCAGGTCGTGCGTGGCTCGTTCGGCGACCACGTGGTTCTGGCGCGGCGGGCAACCCCGCCGGCCTTGCCCCGCGAGGAGCGCCCGTGAGGGTGCTGATGCTCAATTACGAGTTCCCGCCCATCGGCGGCGGCGCGGCGCCGGTGACGCTGGAACTGTGCAAGCAGTTGGTGCAGGCCGGCCACGAGGTGGACGTGGTGACGATGCAGTGCGGCGGCCTGCCGACGCACGAGGTGCTGGACGGCGTTCAGGTGCATCGGGTGTGGTCCGTGCGGCGTCGGCCCGACATCTGCCACGTGTGGGAGATGCTCAGCTTCATGCCGGGGGCGATGCGCACGATGAAGAGCCTCCTGCGGCAGCGGCGACACGATGTGCTGCATTGTCATTTCATCTTCCCCTGCGGACCGCTGGCGTGGCGGATTCATCGGCGGTGCGGCGTACCGCTGCTGGTGACGTGCCACGGCAGCGACGTGCCGGGGTACAACCCGGACCGCTTCCGGCGGGCGCACTGGCTGCTGCGGCCTGCGTGGCGACGGCTGGTGAGCCGGTTGCCGCTGCTGATCAGCCCCAGCGAATCACTGCGGGACCTGCTGATGCAACATTGCCCGACGGCGCGGGTGGAGGTGATCCCGAACGGCATATTCACGTCGCGGTTCGAGCCGCAGCCGAAGGACAAGGCGATCTTGCTGTGCAGTCGGCTGCTGCCGCGTAAGGGCTTTCAGCACGTGCTGGCGGCGCTGCGGGGGGTGTCGTCCGACTGGCGGGTGCACGTCGTGGGCGATGGGCCGTATCGGGCGGCGCTGGAGCAGCAGGCCGCGGGCCTGTCGATGCCGGTGACGTTCTGGGGCTGGCTGGATCAGCGGTCGCCGCGGTTCCGACAGTTGTACGAGAGCAGCGCGATCTTCGCGTTCCCCTCGGAGGCGGAGAATTGGCCCTCGGTGCTGCTGGAGGCGATGAGCGCCGGGGCGGCGATTGTGACGAGCACGGCCGGGGGCTGTCCGGAGGTGGTGGGGCAGACGGCGCTGCTCGTGGAGCCGGGCGACGTGGAGGGGATTCGTCGGGCCCTGCTGCGGCTGATGGCCGATGAGCCGCTGCGACGGGACCTGGGCGAAAAGGCCCGCCAGCGCGTTGAGCAGTTCACCTGGAACTACATCGCCGCCGAGTACGTCGCCCGGTACGAGCGGCTCCGCGATGGCCCGGACGCGACCGGCGGGCACTGACCCGGCCGCCATACCCTCCGAAACGCCGCCGAATCCTGCCGGAACCGGCCGATCCGGCCTTGGCAGGACCCGTGCAAGCCGTGTGTGGACCGTCTTTTTTTCTCTTGACACTCTTGGGCTGGAGTGTGCTATAATGGCGTGTCGAGATTCCGCTGCGGGTCTGATCGAAAAGCGGGCCGGTGCGTATGCCGGCGCGGATGACGAGAGGGTGTCTTGGGGTAAGGAGCAAGGCGATGAGCACACGAGTGAAGATGGGGCTGTTGGCCGTCGCGGCCGTCATGGCGGGCGGGCCGATCGCGTGGGGCCTCACACTGTTCGACCCGGCCTATCGATTCGAGTCGTTCTCGATCTACCCGGCCGCGGGCGAATCGCGGGCCATGATGTTCGGGCCGGATGGGGCGGTTTACGTGTCGTACTACAACGCGTGGCTGGGCCAGCCGGAAGGCTCGATCTATCGTGCAGAGCCGGATAACGTTGCGTCCGTATGGGTAGATGGTTTGTATCATCCCATGAGCATGGTGTGGGCGGGGGAAGAAACCGCGTACGGACCCTACTATTACCTTGCGGACATGGGAACGCGACCGAGTTCTCCGCATGGAGATATCCTTCGTGTATCACTTGACGGAACGGTGACGGTTTTCACGAAGGACAAGATCAATCAGGTGACCACCATAGCCTTGGACCGGACGGGCCGATTTGACGCGCATCTTTACGCGGGGCAGGGGGCGCACGATAAGATCTTTGAGGTCTTTCCTGACGGGGGCACACGAATCGTCGCTGATTTTGGAGATGTCAGTGGCTCGCTCTGGGAC
>DSDH01000182.1 GCA_011055475.1 Phycisphaerales bacterium
CGGAGGCGGCTACAATATCGAGAACACCGCGCGGACCTGGGCCCTGGCGTGGACGGTCCTGTGTGGCCAGGAACTGGATGACGAGGCCTCGGCGGGCCTGGGTGGAGTCTTCCTGCAGACCCCGGAATGGCAGGCGGGCCTGCGCGACCGCGCCCTGGCGCCCGGCGAGGCCCAGCGATGTGCCGTGGACCAGATCCTGAACGTGACGATCGACCAAGTCAAACACTTGGTGTTTCCGCTGCACGGCCTGTAGCTCGCCGGCGACAGCGCATGAAAAAGGGCGACCCGAAGCCATGCTCCGGATCGCCCGTTGTCCAGCCTGCAACGACCTTAGCCAAGTCGCTCCTCGGGCCGACGACCTTCCCGTCGCGGGCCTGCTCCTCCAGGCCGAACCTTATTCCTGATCTCGTCGGGCCTGCTGAGTCAGGCTGGGTGCCGGCACAGGCGCTTCCACGGCCATCCCCGCGGGCTGAATGGGTTTCAGACCCATCGACAGTACTGCCGCCAACAGGCACGCCACCCCACAAGGGATGAAGGCCCACATCCATAATTGGTGATCCCCCATGATTCCACCCAGAATCGGGCCGACCACCCCACCGACGCCGTAAGCCATGAACACCCACGGATAGTTCGTCCCTACGTTCTTATTGCCAAAGTAGTCCGCTGTGGCACCGGGGAACAGGGCAAAATTCCCACCGAAATTGAAGCCAATGATAGCGGCCCCGATGTACAGACCGATCTCGCTGCCGCCGATGAAATAGAAGACAATCATCATGATACCCTGGGCGGCGCTCATCAGGATGATCGCGTTCTTGCGTCCGGTCTTGTCCGAGATGGCGCCCCACGCAATGCGGCCAATGCCGTTGAGAAGCGCATAGAAGAGTCCCATCGCGGTTCCGGCGATAAGATCGGCCCGGACCTTATCGATCCCTCCGGCCATCAGAGCTTCCACGCCGAATAGGCCGATGATGCCGATGACCATAAGTCCGGCCATGCCGCCGGCGGTGAACGTCAAAAACAGAATCCAGAACTGGCTGGTCCTGACCATTTCCTTCTCGGTCAGGTTCACACTACCGGAGCTGGCCGCCTGGCTTCCTGTGGGCGGTTGCCACCCCGCCGGTTGCCAACCGTCCGGAGGGTTGACCATGACTAGAGAGCCGAGTATGACGATGACCGCGAACAACACCCCGTAGAGCATGAACACTTGGCTGAACGTCATGCCCATGCCATAGAGGCCCTTCCAACCGAACGTCAAATCGATCGGGCCAAAGTCAAACCCCGTGGTCAGCTTGATCCAGATCAGGGCACCAAACCCGAATCCTGCGACCGCCAGCCCCGTGATCAGGCCCTTCTTATCGGGGAACCACTTCACCAAGGCAGCGATGGGGCAGACGTAGGCCAACCCAATCCCCGCTCCACCCAGCAGCCCCACACCAAACAAAATGCCCCAAAAACTCGTGCCCGAGAGGCCTGCGAAAATGTAGCCGATCCCCAGAACGATCCCCCCGACCATCGCTACCATTCTCGGACCGACCTTCTTTTGCCATCGTCCCGCCAGCAAGGCCATTACGACGGCAAACGTCAGCAGGCCGGCGGAGAAAATGACCTGTGTTTCTGTTTTGCTAAAGCCGGCCCCCTCCAGCTTCCCGGCAAATGCCTTCCACGCGTAGATAGCGCCCAGGCACAATTGAATCAGGATGCCGCCCACGACCACCAGCCATCGGTTCATGACCTTGTGTTCAGACATGATCGACTCCTTTCAAGAGAAAGACCGGACGCGCAGGTCTTGCGCGTCCGGCCTGATATCGCAAGCGGACGTTATCTGCGACCGGCGATGAGTTTTTCCACGACGCTGGGGTCGGCCAGCGTGGTGATGTCGCCCAGGTTGCCGGTGTCCTTCTCGGCGATCTTGCGGAGGATGCGCCGCATGATCTTGCCCGACCGCGTCTTCGGCAGGGCGGGGGCGAATTGAATCGCCTCCGGTGCGGCGATCGGGCCGATCTCCTTGCGGACGTGCATGATGAGCTCCTTCTTGAGCTCGTTGGTCTCCTCGACGCCCTCGACCAAGGTCACGTAGGCGTACAGCCCCTGGCCCTTGATCTCGTGCGGGATGGGCGTCACCGCCGCCTCGGCGACCTTGGGATGGCTGACCAGGGCGCTTTCGACCTCCGCGGTGCCGATCCGGTGGCCGGATACGTTCACCACGTCGTCGATGCGGCCCATGAGCCAGTGGTCGCCGTCCGCGTCGACCCGGCAGCCGTCGCCCGTGAAGTACACGTTCTCAAACATCGCGAAATACGTGTCGATGAAACGGTCGTGGTCGCCATAGGTGGTACGCATCATGCCGGGCCAAGGCTTGCGGATGCACAGCTTGCCGCCTTCGTTGACGTTGCAGACCGAGCCGTCGTCCCGCAGCACGACGGTGTCCACGCCCAGGAAGGGCCGCCCCGCACTGCCCGGCTTGAGCGTGTGGGCGCCGGGCAGATGCGTAATCATGAAGCCGCCCGTTTCGGTCTGCCACCACGTGTCCACGATGGGGCAGCGCTTGCGGCCGACCTTCTCGTAGTACCACATCCACGCCTCCGGGTTGATGGGCTCACCCACCGTCCCCAGGATGCGGAGCGAGTCGAGCTTGTACTTCATGACCCACTCCTCGCCCTGTCGCATCAGGGCCCGGATGGCCGTCGGCGCGGTGTAGAACACCGTGACCTTGAACTTGTCGCAGATCTGCCAGAACCGTCCGGCGTCCGGGTAGGTGGGCACGCCCTCGAACATCATGCTCGTCGCGCCGTTGGCCAGGGGACCGTAGACGATGTAGCTGTGCCCGGTGACCCAGCCGATGTCGGCCGTACACCAGTAAATGTCATCTTCGTGGATGTTGAAGACGAGCTTGTGGCTCAGCGCCGTGTGCAGCAGATACCCGGCGGTGGTGTGCACGACGCCCTTGGGCTTGCCCGTCGAGCCGGAGGTGTACAGGATGAACAGGGGGTCCTCGGCGTTCATCCGCTCGGGCTCGCACTCGGCGGCGGCCTTGTCCATCTCCTCGTGATACCACACGTCGCGCCCGGCCTTCATGTCGCAGGGCTCGCTGTTGACCTTGACGACGACCGCGGTTTGTACCGAGGGGCACTGGGCCAGAGCCTCGTCGGCGATCTTCTTCAGGGGAATGTGCTTGCCCGCCCGCATGGACACGTTCGACGTGATGAGCATCTTGCAGTCGGAGTCCTGCACACGGTCCTTGACGGCGTCGGCGCTGAAGCCGCCGAAGATGACCGAGTGAATCGCCCCGATCCGGGTGCAGGCGAGCATCACGATGGCCAGTTCGGGCACCATCGGCATGTAGATCGCCACCCGGTCGCCCTTTTGAATGCCCTTGCTCTTGAGCACGTTGGCGAACTTGCAGACCGCCGCGTGCACCTCCTTGTAGGTGAGCTTCTTGACGGCGTCTTCGGCCTCGCCCTGCCAGAGAATCGCGATCTTGTTCTCAATGGGCGTGCCCATGTGCCGGTCCAGGCAGTTGTAGCTGACGTTGAGCTGCCCGTCGGCGAACCAGGTGTGCTCGATCTTGCGGGCCTTGCTGTCCCAGGTGTACTCCAGGCTCTTGGTCGGCTCCTTGAACCACGTCAGGGTCTTGGCCTGTTCGAGCCAGAAGCCGTCCGGGTCGTTGATGGAACGCTCCCACATCTCCTGGTACTGCTTTTCGCTGCTGACCCACGCGTTACCCTGCACCTCGGCCGGCGGGGGAAACTTGCGGGCTTCGGCCATCAGTGATTCCATGCTTTTCTTCTCGTCTGCCATGTTTCTGCACCTCGTCCTTTTCCAAGAAGAATGTCTCGAATGACCGCATACCATACAGAACGTGCGGCCAAAGTAGGGAATCCCCTTCGCTTTTGCAAGTCTCCCTAACCTACCGGCCACGGGCCCGATTTCAACAGAAAACCGGCGGATTTGTGACATTTTGAGCACAACCGGTACGCGAATATGCACCAAACGAACAGCGGCCGCAAGGGCCCACCGACGAGCGGACGATGTATCCGCCTCCCGCCATGGAAACCCCGCATCCTGCTTGACCCCGTGGGTTCTACTTGATAGGGTGACGCGCTACGCGGAACGACGGGTTCCACGCGTGGACAGTGGGATAGTTGCAGGAGGCGGCATTGGCGCGGGTACTGTCGGGGATTCAGCCGTCCGGGCGGTTGCACATCGGGAACTATTTCGGGGCGATGCGGCAACACTTGGCGTTACAGGCACAAAATGAGGGGTTCTACTTCATCGCGGATTACCACGCGATGACGTCGAATCCGTCGGCCGAGGACCTGCGCCGCCGCAGCCTGGAAGTCGCCATGGACTACATCGCCTTGGGCCTGGACACCGAGAAGACGGTCTTCTGGCGGCAGTCGGACGTGCCGGAAGTGACCGAACTGACCTGGATTCTGTCGTGTATCACCCCGATGGGGCTGCTCCAGCGCTGCACCAGCTACAAGGACAAGGTCGCCCAGGGCCTGAGCCCCAACCACGGGCTGTTCGCCTACCCCGTGCTCCAGGCGGCGGACATTCTGGCCTATCACAGCAATCTGGTGCCCGTCGGCGCCGATCAGAAGCAGCACATCGAGGTCACCCGCGACATAGCCCAGCGGTTCAACAACGAGTACGGGCCCATCCTGACCATCCCGGAGGATTACATCCTCGAAGACGTCGCCGTCGTGCCCGGCCTGGATGGCCGCAAGATGAGCAAGAGCTACGACAACACGATCGAGATCTTCGAGCCGGAAAGCAGCGTCAAGAAGAAGATCATGCGGATTCAGACGGATTCGACCCCCGTGGAGGATCCCAAGGACCCACAGCGGTGCGGCGTGTTCGCTCTGTTGAAGCTCGTGGCCGAGCCGGATGAAATCAAGGAATGGGAAGGTAAATACCGCGCCGGCGGCGTGGGCTATGGGACGGTTAAGAAGCGAGTGGCCGAGCTGATGTGCGCGTACTTTCGTCCGTACCGTGACAAGCGGGCGGCGTTGGAAAAGGACCTGGATGCGGTGCGCGACGTGTTGGCGCGCGGGGCGGCCCGCGCGCGGGCGGTGGCGCGGCAGACGCTGGACGCCGTCCGCCGGGCCACGGGATTGGGAGACTGAACATGGCAGGACATCCCCACGAGGATGAAAGGCTGGTGACGATCGCCGAGTTCGAGCACGATTTCGAGGCCGAGATGGCCCGGATCGCCTTGGAGGAGGCCGGCATCGAGTGCTCCGTGGTCGGCGGCGACCTGATGGCGAACATGCCGCCCATCGAGCCGATCAAGATCGAAGTGCAGGTCTTCGAGCGGGATGCCGAACGCGCCGGCCAGGTCGTGGCCGACGCGATGACCTCCGCCGGTGACGAGGGTGAGGATATGGACGCCGAGAGCGACGACCTCGAGCCGGAGGATTGACCTTGTCCGAGTACCGGGTCAGCCTGGAGGTGTTTTCCGGCCCGCTGGACCTGCTGCTCTACCTCGTCCGCAAGGAGGAGGTGGACATCTATGACATTCCCATCGCCCGGATCACCGAGCAGTATTTGCAGTACGTCGAGATGCTCAAGCGGCTCGACATCGAGCTGGCCGGCGATTTTCTGGTGATGGCCGCGACGCTGATGGAGATCAAGTCCATCATGCTCCTGCCCGCGACCGAAACCGAGGGCGAGAGCCCCGACACCATGATCGACCCGCGGGCCGAGCTGGTGCGGCAGCTCCTGGAATACAAACGGTTCAAGGACGCGGCCAACTACCTTGAAGCGGCCGCCACCGAGCGGACCAGCCGCTACACCCGACCCGATACCATCCTGGTCGGGCTCCAGCCGGACGCCGAGCCGGAGGTGGACCTGGATGAGGTGTCGATCTGGACGCTCCTGGAGGCGTTCGACCGGATCATGCAGTCGGTCGGCGACTACCGCAGCTACGAACGGATCGAGGACGACACGCCGATCGACCTGTACCAGATCGTGCTGCTGCATCGGCTCCAGACCGAGGGGGCGATGAAGCTGGACGACATCTTCACCGATCGTGAGAATCGGCTGGTGATGATCGGCATGTTCCTGGCGTTGCTGGAGCTGATCCGCGATCAGTTGGTGGCGGCCGAGCAGCCCCAGGCCGGCGGGGGCATCTTCCTCCGGGCCCTGACCGATGAGCCCGCCGAGGACGCCGTCCGCCGGGTCATCTACGCCCGGACCGAGACGGTCGAGCCCCAGGAACACGGCGCCGAGTCCCCCGGCCCGTCGGAGATCGTGGTCGCCGCCGAGGCCGAGGATAGGGCGGTGGAGGAAACCTCGCCCGATGAGGTCGAGATCGAGGAGAATGGTGAAGAGCACACCGAAGAGATAGCCGCTGCCGACGACGAAACGCCGCCCTCCGAGCCAAAGGCCCAGACGCCGCCCATCCCGATTCGCGAGTTGCCCGCCCGCCCGGCCGCTGCGGATGATCGTTCCGTCGCCGGACCGATGCCTCTGAGCGACGAACATGCCCTGAACGAGTCCAACCACTGATCGACGGGTTTCGATCCGAGGCGGTTCCCGCCGCAATGTTCCGTGGGGTTCGAGAAGGGCTTGCCGAGCGGAACACTTTCTGCCCGCCCCCTGATTCCATGGGTGCATCAAGGCTCAACCCATAAGTCGACTCACGGCGTCTTCATCTAAACAAACCCATTTATCGGAAGCATGCTCAGGCGGAGACCGGGTATATTCCTGAGTGCACCCGTTCTTTGAACATGCCGACGTTCCACTTAAGTATTTTCCTGAAAGACATTTACGGCTTCTTGAGAGCGACCGTTCCAAGGCACGGGCGGTTTTTTCTTATGGAGTGCTAATGCACAAGCCGTTGCTCACCGAAGGGGGGGCAGCGGTGATGCACAAGCCCGCAAGCAGAAGTGAGGACTGGACGGCTTGGAGGTCTGATGACCTTGAGCCGCAAGCAGAAGTGGGGATTCTGAAGGAGTATGTCATGTCTACCGAAACGCAGACTGCGCCTGCGGTGCGCCCCGGGAGTGTGGCCGAAGAGGGCAAGTACCTGACCTTCGCCTTGGGGGCCGAGGAATACGGCCTGGAGATCCTGAAGGTGCGGGAGATCATCGGCTACATGGAGGTCACGGCCGTGCCGCGCACGCCCGCGTACGTCAAGGGCGTGATCAACCTGCGCGGCCAGGTCATCCCCGTGGTGGACCTGCGGGCCAAGTTCGCCATGCCCGAGGCCGAGGTCACTGAGCAGACCTGCATCATCGTCGTGGAGATCACCCAGGCCGGCAAGGCGTTCAACACCGGCATCGTGGTGGACCGCGTCAGCGAGGTGCTGGACATCACCGCTGATCAGATCGAGGACCCGCCGCAGTTGGGCTCCACCGTCGAGGCGAACTTCATCCTCGGCATGGCCAAGGTCGGCGAGAAGGTCAAGATCCTGCTGGACATCGACAAGGTCCTGGCGGGAATCGAAGCGAGTCTGGGATAGCGGGGAATGAGAACGACTTTCGACAGGACTCCTGGAACACCATTCATTTTGGGAGGCGACAAGCCATGAAGAACCTGAGTTTGAGAGCCAAGCTGTTTCTTGTCCTGGGCATCCTGGGCACCGTGTCCATCGCCGTCGCCGTCATCGGTATGACGAAGTTGGCCGGTATGAACGAGCGGTTCAACGAGGTGGTTGACAATAGGGCGCGCGAGGTTGAGCTTTCGGCACAGATCGAGAACGATCTGCTGGCTATCATGCGGGCCGAGCGCAACATGATCCTCGCCACAACCCAGGCCGAGATGGATCAGTATGAAGCCGCTATCACCACGACGCAAGAGGAGATGCAGGAGAAACGCCGGGAGCTTCGGGAGCTGGCGGACGAGGCGGAGCGCGCCAAGCTCGACAAGTTCGCGGCCCAGTGGGATCAGTACATTGAGGCGAACCAGAAAATCCGGGAGTTGACGCGGGCCAACAGCAACACCAGGGCCGAACAACTCAGCCGGGGCAAGGCGGCGGAGGTTTTCCAGGAAGCCGAGGCCGCCATCGCCCAGCTTGGTGCGGCCAACCGCACGCAGCTTGAAGACGCTCTGACGGCGGCGAACCAGGTGGAGGAGGCGCGGATGGCCCGCAAGGCTATGCTGGCGGCGCAGATTCGCGCCGGCCTTCAGGAAATGAACCGGCACGAAAAGAACATGATCCTTGCCACCGACGAAACGGAGATGGAGGACTACCGCCGACAGATCGCCGATGCGAAGAAGGGTGTCGATGCGGCTCGGCAGAGCCTGGAAGAACTGGCCGGCTCCGAGGAAAAGCAGCAGCTTCAAGCGTTCGCCCAAGCCTACAACGAATGGTTCAACCTGCATAAACAGGTCGAGGACCTCACGCTCGAGAACAGCAACCAGAAGGCCTATGCGCTGGCGACGGGGCAGGCTCGGATGCTCGCGGATGCCTGCGAATCGCTGCTTACGGAGATTGTCACCGCCAATGAGCAACAAATGGCCGAGGACGTGCAGGCCAGCGATCGCAACTACGCCACCGCCAAGTGGGCCATGATCCTGATCAGCACAGTTGGCATCGGCACGGGCTTCCTGCTGGGCCTGTTCATCGTGATGGGCGTCAATCGCGGACTGACCCGCGCCGTGAGCGATCTGAGCACGGGCTCGCAGAACGTCACCGCCGCGGCGGGGCAGGTCTCGGCGGCGAGCCAGTCGCTGGCCGAGGGGGCCACCGAGCAGGCGGCCGGTCTGGAAGAGACCAGCAGCAGCCTGGAAGAGATGGCCTCCCAGACCCGGCAGAACGCCGACAACGCCCAGCAGGCCAACGTCCTCAGCGAGGAGGCCAAAAAGGCCGCCGACAACGGC
>DSDH01000299.1 GCA_011055475.1 Phycisphaerales bacterium
CCGCCGCACGCCCGCGCGGGCGAACCGGTCCGGGCTGTCCAGCCGGTGGTCGTAGTCGCTCTTGGGCCCGGCCGGGTGCCACCGGGCGTAGGTCGCGCGGTCGTAGGTCTCCTGGTACAGCGTCACGCCGTCAATGCCCGCGGCAAAAAGCTGGGCGTATTCCTCGGTCGAGAGCGGATAAATCTCCACGGAGATCGAGCTGAACCGCTCGCGCAGCCGCTCGGCCAGGCGGCAGAAGTACTCCGGGGGCACGCCCTGCCGATCCTCGCCGCTGACCAGCAGGATATGGCGGAAGCCCTCGGCCGCGATGACCTCGGCCTCGCCGAGGGCCTCATCGAGCGTCAGCCGCCGCCGCGGAAAGTCGTGCGTCTGATTGTAGCCGCAGTAACCGCAGCGATTGATGCAGTAGTTAGACACGTATAGCGGGGCATAAAGCTGCACGGTGCGGCCAAACCGCTGAGTCGTCAGGGCCCGGGCCTGCTGGGCCATCTCTTCGAGACACTCGCGCGCCGCCGGCGACACCAGGACACACAGCCGCTCCAGCCGGAACCGCCCGGGCGGCCGGCCCAGCTCGCGGCGCACCTGATCGGGCCGAACCGCAGCGATCACCTCCCGCCAGGCATCATGATCGTCCAGCCGCTCGCTCGCTAAGATGTCCGCAAGAGTCTCCATCATCTACCGCAAATCATCCGTTGCGCAGGAACCCCGTCAGCGGACTGGATGCACTGGCGATCCGTCGCTCAGCGGCACGGCCGGCCAGCCAGGCCATGCGGCCCGCCTCGACGGCCATCGCGAACGCCCGCGCCATGGCCACCGGGTCGGCGGCCGTCGCAATCGACGTATTGACCAGCACCGCATCCGCGCCCATCTCCATCGCATCGGCCGCGTGCGAGGGCACACCCAGGCCCGCATCCACCACGACGGGCACCGTGGCCTGCTCGATGATGATCTCCAACGACGCCCGGGTCTTGAGGCCCTGGTTGGACCCGATGGGCGAGGCCAGCGGCATGACCGTCGCCGTGCCGACGTCCTCCAGCCGCTTGGCCAGGACCGGGTCGGCCTGGATGTATGGCAGGACGACAAACCCCTCGGCCACGAGCCGCTCGGCCGCCCGCAGCGTCTCGGCGCCGTCCGGCAGCAGGTAGTACGGGTCCGGCGTGACCTCCAGCTTGACCCAGGCGATGCCCGTCGCCGCCCGCGCCAGTCGCGCCAGCCGCACCGCCTCCTCGGCGTCGCGGGCCCCGGACGTATTCGGCAACAGCAGGTAGCGGTCCCGGTCGATCGCCGCGAGCATGTCGTCGTTCGGATTGCCGATGTCGACGCGACGCAGGGCCACCGTGACCATTTCCGTCCCGGAGGCCTCGATGGACCGGGCCATCATCTCGTTCGAGGCGTACTTGCCCGTGCCGATGAACAATCGCGACGTGAAATCGCGACCGGCGATGGTCAGCTTGTCGTTCACGCTATCCCCCTCCCACGAAACGCACCAGCTCGATGGACTGGCCCTCGCGGATCGGCGTCTCGCCGAACCGGGTGCGTTCGACGATCTGGCCGTCCACCTCCGCCACGACCGTCGCGTGGTCGATCTCCAACGCGTTCAATAGCTCCGCGACCGTCGCGGGCAACGTGTCGCCGGGAAACGCATGATCGGTCCCGTTGATCCTCAGGCTTGGCATGATTTCGGCTCCGGCTAATCAGGGCTCCATTGTTCCAGCAGCACCTCGATGACGGCGTTGGCCTGGTGGTGGGCGGCAATGCCCACGCGGGCCGCGGTCAGGGGCACGCCCGGCCCGATCCCGCTGACGCCATCGCCGACGAGGATGTGCCGCGGCGAGATACGGCGGGTCTGGATGGCGTTGCTTCGCCCATACCCGGCCAGGCCGCTGACCGAGACGACCACCGTGCGGGCCAGGCGCGACAGCAGCGTCTCCACGAGCATCTGCTTCTGATCGCTGCGGTCGAAGCACTCGGCCACCACGTCGCAGTCGGCGAAGACGGCGGGGATATTGCCCGGGTCAAGTCGAACCTTGTGGGCCACGACCTCCACGTCGGGCCGGATCCGCCGCAGGTTCTCGAGCATCGCATCCACCTTGTGCATGCCGACCTGGTCGAGAAAGTACTGCTGGCGGTTGAGATTGTCGGCCTCCACGCAGTCAAAATCCACCACCACCAGCCGCCCCGGTCCCAGGCGGGTCAGCGCGACGGCCACGTTCGACCCCAAGCCGCCCAGGCCGGCGATGCCCACCGTGGCCTGCTGTAATTCGAAAAACACCGGTCTCACGGGTCACCTCACCTCAAAAAAAATGCACCGGCATAAACCGGTGCGACCCACACCCGTATTATGCCTCCCTTCGCCGGTATTACCCGGATCAGGTGCTAAGGGTTCCGCCCCCGCGGATCTCAGCCGGCAAAACGCCGGCACCCCTGACATCTTTGTCTATACGCCGGATTCTACCGGCGGATCGGCCCCGCTTCAACAACTTTGTACGGCCGGGCCGTTTTTCTGAGGCGCAGAAAAAGCCAATGGGAAAGAGATTGACACGGCTTGTGAAGAGGGATAGGTATAGAATGGGTGTTTTGGCCCGCCATGCTGTTCGCGGAATCGAACAATGTGGCGTGTGATCCGGCAAGGCTTTCCTGTCCGACAGGGGTGTCACGAGCGGGAGTGCTGGCGAGGACATGAGCGGCCATTTTCGGCTCGTCCTGGGGCCCGGCAGTTGTGTTCACCATGAGAATGGGAGTCTGCGAGCCTCCGGGTCAGCCTACTTACGATATCGATGTGACGTGGAGAGGTGTCGGAGCGGCTTATCGAGCAGCCTTGGAAAGGCTGTGTAGGGCTTGTCCCTACCGCGGGTTCGAATCCCGCCCTCTCCGTTATATCTGACATCGACGCTACAAGTTCTTGTACTTCAGAGACTTGTAGCGTTCCTTTTGATTCCCAACTCGGTCGCACTCTCCGAGAATCCCAGGCAAGGGTATCCCTGTCGCCTGTGCCCGCCATAGGAGCCGGCAGCACCATGCCAAGTGACACCGGCTCGCCCGGACGAAGGCGGTTGCCAACGGCATGGACCTGCCCCCTTTATGGGCGGGCTTGCACGACCCGTTCAATCGACGCGAATACCCTGCCGCTGGAGCCAGAGCTTCAGGTCGCCCATCTCGTTATCAAAGACCTGATCGTCGTAGTCGGCCTCGAGCAGCTTGATCTTCTCCAGCAGCTCGGGCTGCTCGGCGATGAGGACATCCAGCCGCTTCTCGAACTCCTCGCTCATGTTTCGCAGATCACCCAGGGGCAACTGCAGCCCGAGCAACGCCCCCACGTGCCGCACGGCCGCCTCCACGCAACGCGGGTTATAGCCCTGGACGTACGCGGGGATCTCGGCCACCAGAGAGATCATCTCGACGCCGGCCCGCTGCGCCTGGAGCGTCAGGTACGTCACGAAGCTGGCCGGGCCGGCATAGCGGCTGAACTGCATGCCGTGCGGTTCGAGCTCGTTCCGGAGGCGCCGCTCTGACACGCTGCACAAAACCCGCGGTTCGCGGGTGTGTGGGATCAACCCGGCGACGCCGCCCACAAACACGATCCGCCGCACACCGTGTCGGCGACCGACCTCCAGAAGGCTTTCGGCGTAACGATTCCACAGAAGGTTGGGCTCCTTGCCCGAGAAAAGGATCAGACCCGGCTTCACGGCGGCCCAAAATCGGTTCTCCGGCTCGTCGAATTCGCAGATCAGGCCGTCCTCAATCTTGCAATGCGGTCGGAACAGGGCCGCAAACTCCATTGTGCCTGGAAAACTGTACAGGTAGAAGTCATCGGGCACAATCCGGGCAAAGGGCTCAGCCTCCAGCGCCCGGAAAAGATACTCGACGACGCCCGTCGACACCTCGCCGCCGTTCATCCATCCGGACAGCCCCATCACCAGGCTGGCTCCCGTAAGTTCGATGGTCTTGTCATATTGCAGTGCCTCATGAGTCATAGTGTGACCCCTCATTCGTTGTTCGCTTGCCTCATGCTCGCGCTTTGCGTGTATCATGTTCGGGAGTGAATATCCAGAGAAATATAACCGATCGAACGAGCGACCGAAAGGGAAGACCATGCAGAGCTGGTCGCAGGCATGCGATCCGCGTATAATGGGGATTCGGCTTACCGGCAACGAGAAACGACGCGTGTTACGGCCGGCGGGAAGCCAAGGCTGATTGAGGAGGGCGATCCATGAGAGAAGGCGATCGAGATCGGCGATTATGGCCGATAGGGGCGACTGTTTGCTGCCTCACAGCATGGGTGGCGGCCGGCGTGAACAACGCCAACGAGGTCGCCACGATCGCCCTTAACGTCCAGGCCGACGGGTACCGGGGCATCTGGTACATGAACCAGCCGTCCAACGACGAGTACGTGTACAAGTACAGCGGCGGCCTGGGGACCTATTGCGCCAAACATCGCCCCTTCGCCGTGTATCGGCCGCAGGTGGACAAGACCTTTTTCTGTTACGGCGGCGCGACGGCCGAGGATCCGCGACACCTGCTGCACATGGTGTCCTACTACGACCACAAGACCGGGTGTGTACCGCGACCGACCGTGCTGCTCGACAAGCAGACCGAGGACGCCCACGACAACCCCGTGCTGAACGTGGACGACGAAGGCTTCGTGTGGGTATTCTCGACCTCGCACGGGCGCAGCCGGCCCTCTTACATCCACCGCAGTCGGATGCCGTATTCGGTGGCGGCCTTCGAGCCCATGGCCGCCACGTACAGCGAAGGCGGACAGGACGTTTCCATCGACAATTTCTCGTACATGCAGGCCTGGTACGAGCCGGGCTGGGGATTCGTGTGTTTCTTCACGCGGTATAGCGACCCGGCGGCCCGAACAAATTACTTCATGACGAGTCGCGACGGCGTGCATTGGTCGAATCGCCGGCGGCTGGCGGCAATGGAGCAGGGCCACTATCAGATCAGCGCCCTGGGACCGGGCCGCGCCGGGACGATGTTCAACTATCACCCGCAGGGCAAAGGGCTGAACTGGCGGACCAACCTGTACTACATGGAAACGCGGGATCACGGGCGCACCTGGACCACCGTCGACGGTCGTGAGCTCGACGTCCCGCTGACGGATCCGGCGTGTGCGGCGCTGGTGCGGGACTATGAAACGCAGGGTCTCAACGTCTACTTGAAGGACCTCGTGTACGATGACCAGGGTCGGCCGATTCTCCTGTACGTCACCAGCAAGGGCTACCAGTCCGGCCCTCAAAACGATCCGCGAATGTGGACGATGGCCCGCTGGACCGGAAACGCGTGGGATTTCATGGAAATCACCACGTCGGACAACAACTACGACATGGGCTCGCTGTATCCGGGCGGCCCGCGGTGGCGTCTGATCGCGCCGACGCTGACGGGTCCGCAGCCGTACAACCCGGGCGGCGAGGTGGCCTTATGGATCAGCCAAAATGCGGGCCGCACCTGGCGACTGGACCGGCAGATGACCCGCGACAGCGCGTACAATCATACCTACATCCGTCGTCCGGTCGGGGCCCATCCCGATTTCTACGCCTTCTGGGCCGATGGCCACGCCCGGCAGCCCTCCGAGTCGCGGCTGTACTTCGCCACCCGCGACGGTCGGGTGTTCATGCTGCCGACACACATGCAGGAGGCCTTCGCCCAACCGGTCGAGGTCGGGGTCGGGTCCGAGCCCGTCGGTCAGGCGCGGTTGCGATAGAGGCTCGGGTCGATCGCGGCGGCCATGGCGTCCACGTCCAGTAGGCCGCCGAGGAAATCATTGATGCGACTGCATTGGACCCGCGGCGAGGCGATCATATCCGCATACGGCACATCGAGCGTGCGAAAGGCCGGCTGGCCCGCGACCCATCGCTCAAAGTCGCTGAGTTGCTTTTCGAATAGCCCGGCAAGTTGTGCATCATCGCCGCCGTCGTCCTTGCCCAGTCGTCGGAGCATCTTCTTCTGACTGGCCAGCACCTCCTGGATATCCCGATGCATCACGATGACGCGGTACTCATACCCCGCGCCGGGCAGGTCGTACAGCAGGCGGTACACCATCTTAACGACCTTGCCCCGCGCCTGGGCGAGCCAGGAGGGGTCTTGGCGGGTCCTCTTAACGGGCTCGAACTCGTAGTAGCCTCGCGGATTGTCCGCGTCGGCCGCCCGCAGACCGTCGGTCAACGCGGGCAGGCCGCCGGCCGTCAGGGCCTGCATCATCATGCTGGTTCCCGAGCGAGGCAGGCCCGATACGATAGTGACGAAGTCCGGCAGATGCGGTGCAGGAGTGGACTCAGGGGTCATGATGCGCTCCGACAGACAGGAGGCCCGGCGATTAGTCCCCGAACAGCAGGAATTCGATCTTCTCGGCGACCCACTCCGCGTGTGACTCCTCGGTCTCGCCCGGCTTCTTGCGAGCCAGCAGGACACATAGGACCGGCAGGTGCTTGTCCCGCGGCACGGCCTCAAAAAGGGCATGCCAGGGCTTCGGCAACAGCGGCAGCTTGGTGCGAGCCGATTCGTGAGCGCCCCGGATCCAGCCGGTCTTCTTGCGATGGATAAGCCGATTGAGCTCGGCCTCGACGGCGTGCTCGGTGACGGCCCGGTCGAAAAGCGTATCGGCATCCGGACAGGGCCCGACGAGCTTGACCCGGACGGCATCGTCCAGACCGGAAGACACCATCTTGAAAAACACCGGAACCCCGGGCAGGCGTTGACCCAAGGCGTCCAGCATGCCCGTGCGGAAACGATCCACGTACGCGAAGTTCGTCAGGCACGCCTCCAACCCGGCCAACTCCGTGGCCACATCCGGCACCTGGTGCTGAAGGATGATCTTCTCGACAGGCACAATCATTCTCCCCTGATACGATTTCGCTCCATCGTGCTCGATGATACCGGATCGGCCGCGACAATGCAAGCGCAGCGCGGCAAAAGATCGCGCGCGGCGTGATTCGCAACCGGCTATCGTCGCGGACGCAACAGTCGTTGACAGGCCCGCACCCGCCGGATAGGCTGCGGCCTCGTGCAGCCCTCTGAGCCCCGGACATCCGCTCGCCGGGGACGGGCGTGACAACCGTTGACAGCCCCGGAATCCGGACGATATGAGACAGTTTCTCGAAGAGATCATCACCGAGGCAGGCCGCATGACGCTGGCGTATCGCGGCCGCGGAACGGCCCTGGCCGTGGAGCATAAACGCGAAAAGGACCTCGTCAGCGAGGCCGACGTGGCCGTGGAGCGGTTCCTCGTGGAGCAGATCCGGCAGCGCTACCCGCAGCACGCGATCTTCGGCGAGGAAAGCGGCTCACACGACGGGACGAGCACCCGCTGGCTGATCGACCCCATCGACGGCACCACCTCCTTCGTGCGGGGCCAGCCCCATTACTCCGTGAGCATCGCCGTGGAGCAGGCCGGAAAAACGACGCTGGCCGCCGTGTATGCCCCAGCGCTGGGCGAGCTGTATCTGGCCGAGCGGGGTCGGGGCGCAACGCTGAACGGGGACCCGATCCACGTCTCCAGCCGGCACTCTTTATCGGACAGTGTGCTGGCGACCGGCTTTGCCTGCATCCGCCGCAACAGCGCGTACACGAACGTGCCGTTCCTGACGCGGCTCTTGCCGCAGATTCTCGACGTACGGCGGTATGGGTCGGCGGCGGTGGATCTGGGTTACGTGGCCTCGGGTCGTCTGGAGGGGTTTTGGGAGTTGGACCTCAAGCCCTACGACGTAGCGGCGGGGTTCCTGGTCGTCGAGGAGGCGGGCGGGCGATGCTCGGACTTCGCCGGCGGCCGGCAGCGCCGCTATCGGCAGGTTCTGGCGACAAACGGGCACATCCATGACCAGGTCGTGGCCGTGTTCGCCGATGTCCGCCGCGAGCTAGCCGCTCAAGGGCTGCACGAACCGTAGGCCCGCCGAGGCCAACCGGGACCCGTCGGGAGGATGGGATGCTTGTACTGGTCAATACGAACACGATGCAACCGCCGATCGCGCCCGTGGGCCTGGAGTACGTCGCCGCCGCGGCCCACGAGGCCGGAATCGCCGTGCGGGTGATCGATCTCGGCCTCGCCGACGACCCGGCCGCGACATTGGAGACCGGCTTGGCGGGGTGCGACCCGGTGCTCGTGGGCCTGTCCTTTCGCAACGCGGATGACTGCTTCTGGCCCAGCGCCCAGTGGTTCGTGGCCGATCTGCGGGACATCGTCGATCGCGTGCGGCGGTACTGCGATGCGCCGATCTGCGTGGGTGGCGTGGCCTTTTCGATCTTTCGCAGGCCCGTCCTCGACCGCGTCGGTGCGGACTTTGGTATCGTCGGCGACGGTGAGCAGGCCTTGGTGCGGCTGTATCGTGTCATCACGGGACAGGGGCCGCTTGAGGGGGTGCCGGGATTGATCTGGCGACGCAAAGACCATTGGCATGAAAACGACCCCGCCTGGCCACTCTCGCCGAAGGTCGGCACACATCGGGACCTCGTGGACAACGCTACCTACTTTGCGCGGGGCGGACAGATCGGCTTTGAGACCAAGCGGGGTTGCGACCGGGGGTGTGTCTACTGTGCCGACCCGCTGGCCAAGGGCCGGACCCTGCGGTTGCGTGATCCGGACGAGGTCGCCGACGAAGTGGAATCGCTTCTGAGGCAAGGCGTGGACGTGCTGCACACGTGCGACGCCGAATTCAACATCCCCTATACCCACGCCGTGGCGATCTGCGAGGCGTTTGAGCGGCGGGGCCTGGGCGACCGGCTGCGATGGTACGCGTACCTGGCCGTCGTGCCCTTCGACGCGGCCTTGGCCGCGGC
>DSDH01000409.1 GCA_011055475.1 Phycisphaerales bacterium
ACTGGGGCTGCCACAGTAGCACCGCCAGCCATAACCCCTTCCCTTTTCTTCATCGGCTTCACTGCAGAGCCCCTGAAAAACCGCCTTGGGGCGCCGAAGTACCTCGGGAACGATGTACTTGCATTCGAGTACACGTCCGGACCCAAACTGTGCAAGCCACTGTATTCGGTCGAACGAGACCAAGATCGGGCAGACTTTTCCTGTCACAGGCTCAACCGCCTGGATCGTAAGCACTTCCCTGCGTTTCTGGCCTTCCGGGGCTCCCATCACTCTGCATTATAGCAGATTCCACCCACCAGCGCCAAGCCCCGGTCCCCAGAATTGGATTGTCCATTATTGCGGCAGGAACGGTGGCCAGCGGGGAAGACGGTCGCCCACATCAGCGTAGACAAGAATTCGCCGGCCGACCCCTACGGCAATGCCTGTCCGGTGCGTAGTCTATCAGATCGGCGCAGGAACCCGCCCACCCACATTTGGATGCACAAGCAAGCAGGAGTGCAGTTGTCGGTCTCCTATGCACGTCAGCTCGCCGGGCCGAGGACGTGGCCGGGCCCGAGCGTGTACAGACGTTTCTTGGGTTCGCTGCTCTTGTGCGCCGCCACCACCCGCCCGACGTAGAGGACGTGGTCGCCGGCCTCGATCCGGGTTTCGAGCGTACACTCGAAGTTCGCCACGGCCTCGGTCAGTATCACCGAGTCGATGTCGCGGGTCGGCGCGGTGGGCGCGGGACATTCGGTGAACTTGTCGCACTCCCGGCCCGAATGCGACCCGTAGAACAGGGCCGCCTCGGCCATCTCGGCCGAGGGGAAGGCGATCGTGAAGCAACCCGCGTGGTCGATGGCCTCGACCGAGTAATGCGACCGAGCGACGGCGATGGCCATCATGGGCGGCTCGCCCGAGGCGATCATCGTCCAGCCCAGCGTGATCGGATTGACCCGGCCATTGCGGTCGCGCGCGACGACGATCACCACCTGCTCGGGATACTTGGTGCGGATGGCTTCGCTGTAGTCCACCTGCTCTTGCATCGTTCGCTCCTTTCCCCAAAACGCCCGACCTTACGGCCGGTATGATGACTCAATGAACTTGACAAGGTTCCAGATCGCCTCATTGAACGGCACCCTCAGGCCGTGTTGGCCGGCCAGATCGAGCACCGCGCCGTTGAGGGCGTCGATCTCGGTCCGCTTGCGGGCCTGAATATCCTGCAACGTCGAGGAGCGATGCCCCGCGGTGTCGGGCACGAGCCGCTCATAGAAGACCCGCTTGAATGCAGCCGCATCGGCCCAGTGGGTGCCGTACCCCGCCGCCTGCATCACCGCGTAGACCTCGTCGATCACGGCGTCCATAATCCGCCGACTGCTGTCGGCCTCGGCCAAGCGACCGTAAGGCACGTCGAGGATCGCGCCGAGCCCGTTGAGCGCGCAATTGTACAGCATCTTGGCCCACAGGTCGCGCCCGATCGTCTCGGTCGTTTCGCACGGAATCCCGCCCGATGAAATCGCCTCGCACAACGGCCTCAGCGCCTCGACGGACGATCCAAACAGACTGCCCATGTGAATCGCGTCGGCGTGCACCGTGATCGTCACCGCGTTGGGCCGGGGCCGCGTGAAGCCGGTGATGATACGAGCGTGGTAAAGGCGATCGCGCCGAAAAAAAGGCATGAATCTCTCGGCGTTGCCCCACCCGTTCTGACACAGCACGAGGCGAACCTGTTCGCCCAGACCGCGACAGCCGGCCAGATCCTGGGCGGCGGTTTGTGAATCGTAACTTTTCGTACAGACCAGGACGAAATCGTACGACCGGTCCGGCCCTTCGTCCAATGTGGCGAACGCCTCAAGAGCCTGTGGCGGAGCACGAAACGCCCCGAACAGCCCCTCGCGCGTCAGCCCGCCGCTCCGCAAGGCATCAACCGTCGCCGGCCGTGCCACGATGCCGACGCGCACGCGCGACGCCAGCAGGCAACTGGCCAGTCCCAGGCCGACCGCTCCACCGCCGTAAATAAGAACATCCACTGTCCCGGCCTCCGTCGACGCACCCGAATGCGATGCATTCTACGAAAGCCGGACGCCACCGCCAAGGCTGATCTCTGCCGCGAGACCCTCTACCGGGCGGCGGGTTGACGAATGAAGCGCACAACGATACCCGGACCGGCGCAGCCCCCCACCGACCCGTCCGGGTATCGCATGGCGGCGGCCTACAACGTCGCGGCCGCGAGACGCTCTACGACAGCATGTCCGAGAGTCTGGCCTTGCTGAGCACGGCCTCGGCCTTGACCGTCGCGTCGTCGATCACCTTCTCCATCTTCTTGGCGAAGGACGCGCCGCCGGTCTGCTGAACCAGTTCCATGTGACTGCGGATCGGCCCACTGACCGCCTCGATGATCTCCAGCATGTTGATCTCCTTGGCCCCACGCGCCATGGAGAAACCGCCGCGCGGCCCCCGCTTGCTGCGGAGAATCTCGGCCCGGACAAGCTGCTGGAGGATCTTCAACAAGTACTCCATCGGAATGTCATATTCCTTGGAGATACGGCTGGCCAGTACGGCGCCCTCCTTCTCGCGTTCGGCAATGTAGCCCACCGCCACCATTCCATAACCTGCTGACCTGCTGATCTTCATCCTGTGCTCCTCGAAAAAGAGTAGTAAGGAATACCATAGGCGCGTACCAAACTCAGTATTCTCTAAATCCTTGGCCCGGTTGCAATACCTTTTTTGACCAAAACAAAAAAATTATGGGGAACTTCCACTTCGGAAAATAGGTAACTTTCCGCTTCACCAGAGCCCCATGTACCAGATGTGCTCCATCGTGTTTTGGGTCATGCAGTCAGGGCTCAAGGCCGCCCCCCTTGGGAAGGTGGTGCCCATTTCCCGCCCAAGCCGATCTCGTCCGCAGGCATCTGTGCCTGAGTTCCATCAGACCCGACGGAGCCCCCTGCTCCAGGCAAAAGCCCTTTCACAGGGCTGAAAACCGCGAGAAGCCGGTCCCGCCCCTGTCACTGGGCACGTGGAGACCATGGCGGGGGCAGATCGGATTCAACGCAAGAGGGGGACCTGGTCGGCCGAACCGGTCACGGAAGAGGCATTTCAAGAAGGCACGGACAACCACCGTTGGGCTCGCCCGGGAAGCAAGGCAGGCTTCGGTGTCCAATGGGGTAAATTACTGATAAACCCCGGTCCAGAGGTTTTTTGCGAGGTGCGATGCCGCGTCGCCGTCGAGTCCCATCGCACCCCAATCCACGTGTGCAATCTCACCTTCCCCCGCCAAAGGGAGGTCTCTCGACATCGGTCCCGTTCGCGTGACACTGGCCACGACCGCTACCGCTCAGGGTAAGGCGGCAGCGGCGGAATCGTCTTCTCTTTCGTGCGCAGTTCGTCGAGGATCACCTCGATCGCCTTGTTCAACTGCTGATCGATTCCGGCGTATTCCCTGGCCGGGTCGTTCTCCACGACGATATCCGGTTCGACGCCGATGCCCTCGATGATCCACTCCTTGCCTTCGAGGTCGTAGCGGCTGAATTCGGGCTTGCGCAGATAGCCGCCATCCAGCAACGGCAACGAGCCGCGAATGCCGACCACGCCGCCCCACGTTCGCTTGCCGACGACCGTGCCCAGCCCGTGCTTCTTGAAACGGTACGTGAACAGATCCCCGTCCGAGGCGCTGAACTCGTCGCACAGACACACCATCGGTCCGTACAGCGTGCCTTCCGGGTCCACGTGCCCGGCCGTGTTTCGCGCGAAGTCGATCATCACCGCCTCGCGCCGCAGCCGCTCGATAATCATCGGCGACACGTTGCCGCCCCCGTTGCCGCGAACATCGACGATCAGGCCCTTCTTGCGGATCTGCGGATAGAAGTGCTTGATGAACTCGTTGAGCCCGTCGGGTCCCATGTCGGGGATGTGAATGTACCCCACCTTGCCGTCGGTGGCCTTGTTGACCTTGGCGATATTGTCCTGAACCCACCGGTGGTAGTACAAACCGCTCTCGTCCGCGGTGGGAATCACGATCACCCGGCGACGGCCCTCCTCGCACGGCTTGTCATTCAGCGTCAGGATCACCGGCTTGTCCGCCGTGTTGATGAACAACTGATACAGACTGTCCACCGTCCGGGTGTCGCGGCCGTTCACGGCGAGGATGTAATCGCCGACCTTCGCATCCACGCCGATCTCGGTCAGAGGGCTGCGCCGCGATTTGTCCCAGTTCTGCCCAGGCAGAATCTCTGCGATGCGGAAATAGCCGCTGTCGGCGTCCTTCTCGACCTCGGCCCCCAGCAGGCCCATCGGAATCCGCCGCACCGAGGGCGTCTCGCCGCCGCCCACGTAGCAATGGCCGGCGTTCAATTCGCCGATCATCTCCCCCAGGATGTACGTCAGGTCTGCTCGATGCCGCACGTGGGCCACCCACGGCTCGTACCGATCGCGGATCGCCGCCCAGTCCACCCCGTGCATGTTCGGCACGTAGAAGAACTCGCGCATCTGCCGCCAACACTCGTGGAAGATCTGTCGCCACTCGGCCCGGCGATCCACGAACACCTCCAGACCGGACAGGTCGAGCGTGTCCTTGAGCTCCACGCGGCTCTTGGGCAGGTCCACGATGCCGTACTTGCCACCGGCGGCCAGGAGCATCTTCTTGCCGTCGGCGCTGACCTTGTAGCCCCTGAATCCACCGATCTCGGTTTCCTTCTTCTCCTTGAGATCGTACACCACTAGTTGCTGGTCCTCCTTATGACCGCTGCGCAGATAATACAGCGCATCACCCACGCTGGTCAGGTGCGAATACCGCGCCGCCCGGATGGGCAACGCCGCCACCCGCCCGATGATGCCATCCAGGTCCACACGCATCTCAGACTTCTCGGCCTGGCTCTTACCCTTCGAGTCATCCTCGGCCTTCTTCGGCCCGTCGCCGTCTTCTTCCGCTTCTTGCTTGTCGAGCTTGCCGTCATCGTCGGCTTCGTTGTTCTCGTCCTTGACGGCCACCTCATCGTTCTCCGGCTCCAACGGTGAGGGCGTATCCTTGGCCAGCGTCACGAAGTAGATCCGCGACATATCGATGTACGCGTGGTTCCACTCCGTCCAACTGTAGATGGGGTTGAAGTCGCGGTCCGACGTGAAGAACACGAACCGCCCATCCGCACTGAACGTGGCGTTCGACACGGAGTACCACATATCCGTGATCGGCCAGGACTGCTTGTCCTCGACCGAGTACAGGTACACGCGCTCGACCGTATCCAGCTCCGGCTTGGTGTAGACGATCCACCGGCCGTCCGGCGACCACTGGTAATTATGAAACTCCCAGCGCTGCGAATGGTCCACCTCGGTGATGATCCCCGTCTCGATCTCCACGTAGCGCAGCCGCAGCCGCTTGTCCGACCAGAGCAGCCGCGTCGAGTCGGGCGAGAACCGCAGGGCGTACTTGTACGTCTCGGCCCCGTCGGTGACCTGCCTCGCCGGACCGCCGCCGTCCTGCGGGACGACGTAGATCTCATCCTCGCCCGTGGCGTCGCTGATGTAGGCGATCCACCGCCCGTCCGGCGACCAGATGCAGTTGCGATCGTGCACGCCGGGCGTCTGCGTCAGGTTCCGCGTGATGCCGTGCTTGGCCGGCACGGTGAACACCTCGCCCCGCGCGCCGAACAAGGCGCGCTGGCCATCCGGCGCGATCTCGTACTGATTGATGTTGTCCGCGACGTTCTTGAGCACCGTCCGCGCCTCGGGCGCATCCTCGCGGATCACGATGCGGACCTTGTCGGCCTTCTCGCTGTCCAGGTCAAAGCGGTAGATGTACCCGGCGTACTCGAACACGATTGCCGTATCCCCCAGCGAGGGGAACTTGATGTCGAAATCGGCAAAATCGGTCAACCGCCGGGTCTGTTTGGAGCCCAGCTCATAGACGTACAGATTCATCCGCCGATGGGGCCCGCGATCCGACAGGAAATAAATGCGATCCCCGGCCCACATGGGGATGATGTCCTGGGCGGGGTCATTGGTGATGTTGATCGTTTCGCGTGTTTCAAAGTCATGGATCCAGACGTCGTCGGCCATGCCGCCACGGTAGCGCTTCCACGTGCGAAATTCGCGGAACACCTGGTTGTACGCCAGTTTGCGGCCATCCGGCGAGAAGGAGCAGAATCCGCCTCGCGGCAGAGGCACCTCCTCGCACGCACCGCCGGTCGCCGCGACGGTGTACAGTTGACCGATGAAGCTGTTGAACGACCGCATCCGCGAGCGGAATATGATCCGCTGGCCGTCGGGCCGCCAGCCCATCACGATATTGTTGGGCCCCATGCGGTCGGCCACGTCGTCGCGGGACAGGGTCGGCGTATACGTCAGCCGCACCGGGACGCCGCCGCCGGCGTCCATCACGTACACCTCCGTGTTGCCGTCGTATTGTCCGGTGAAGGCGATTTTCTTGCCGTCCGGGCTGAATCGCGGGAACATCTCGTAGCCGACGTCGCTGGTCAGTCGCCGGGCGGTGCCCCCCTTGGCCGGCACGGTGTACAGATCGCCGCCGTAGCAGAACACGATCCGGTTGCCGTGAATCGTCGGAAAACGCAGCACCCGGGCCTCATCGGCGGCGAAAACCGTGCCACACAGAACGGCCAGCAGCCCCAGAACCCATGCACGTCTCATAAGCATCTCCCTGCCCGCATATCTCGTCTGGCTGAACAAGTATACGCCTGCCGTCGTTCGGTTTCTCGGCAATATCTGAGGGCTCAGTATACCAAAAAACCCGCCCGCGGTGAACTCCGTAAGCTGCTGACGAGGGCTGGTTGCGTGCCGGATGACGTGAGTCTGGCAAAGGCTGACAGGGGACACCCAGCAGGAGCGATGTCCTCCTGCGTCGCGATCGTTCTTGACGGGTCGCGTTCGGCGGTCGGATCGGAGGCATCCGAGGCGTCGGGCGCGGGGGCCGGAGCATCCACCGGCGGTTCGGTCTCCTTGGGTCCACCCACGAGCAGCGCTCCCAGCGCCGCCAGCAGCAGAAGACCGATAACCATGAAAAGGATGTGCAGGCAGATCCGCCATGCCCCCGTGCCCTGCCGCGAATTGCGGGCCGTGCGGCGCGTCTTGCCGGAGGGCCGTCCCTTTCTCTTGGGCTTCGCACTCATACCTGGCTCCACGGTTATCCCCCCGATGCCCCGGATCAACGTCCGCAAGTCTATCACAACGCCAGGACCGATTCAACGTCGGCATCTCGGTTCAACGTCACGGGTTCGACGGTCGTTGGGGTCCGCCTCTTTCAGGCGATTCCCCGATGGTCACCAAAGGCCGCCCGCTGATTCGCCGATATCGTCACCGGGCCGACAATCGCCGACCATGGTCGGCATGGGAGCATCCGGTGAGGCAGACGTACATAGCAAATATGATGACCCGTGAGCCCGATGCGCGGAAGCGTCCGACGATCAACGTCTGGACCGCGCGACTGGCGGGCCTGGCCATCGTCTCCCTGGCGATCGTCCCCGCCTGGCTGGCCCGCGAGCGGCATCGCGAGAACCAGGCCTTCCTGGCCAAGGCCGTCCGCGTCCAGGCCGTCGTCGCCGATCTCCAGGCGGTCGGCTCGGCCGACGACCGGCGGTTGGTGCCCGTCTACCGCTTCCAAGACGCCGAGGGCCGCGAACACTCCGTCCGCTCCCCGGTCGCCTACCGCCATCCGCCCGCCACAATTGGCCAATCCGTCCCGCTGCTCTACGATCCCGGTAACCCCGAAGCCTTCAAGCAGCCATCCTTTGTGAGCTTCTGGGCCTATATCACGGTGCTGCTGGCCTTTGCCGGCACCCTGGTCCTTTTTGGCAGCGTCGTCTTCGCCCGCGGCCACCGATTCATCCACCGCCGCCACTAAACTGACCTGCGAACCCAACCGCCATGCTCACGTCAAACACGCGCCGAGTCGTGAGGATCATCCTCCATGAATCGCCTCGTGACGCTCTCGCTCGGCTGCAACCTGTCGCTCCTTTTCCGCATACTCCTGGCCCACACGGCCCACCTCGCGAATTCTCGAGTCGTCATGCGTCTGCAATTCACGAAAGGCGTTCACGCGATCCGCCCACATCTCCGATTCTGGTCCGGACCATGCTCCGGTACGAAGCGACGCGTCGACAACCTGCACAGGGGTGAAACCAGCATCAAGGGCTGCTTGAGCCTTGAGTATCCAGTTGCCGTGCAGTGGGCCCTCCAACACGCAAAGGAACCGCGGCGAGCCCGAACTCGTGCTAAGCAAATGCCTGTAGAGCCCGATGTCGTTACCCACAAGCGCCTTGCCAAGCCGACCTTGGTTGGGATGTTGAGCAACTTCGTCCAGCAATTCCCGTCTATCCTCGTACTGAAGAGCTGCCAAAGCTGTCCTCCCGGGCCCTTGGTCCCAGCTCACCCAGCCCGCGCTATTGTCTCCCTGCCCCGTTAGTCTTCTGGCGATCCATGCCTTCGCAATATCGGATCGTTTCTCAAAGACTGCGATCAGCTTCCACTCATCAGCCGCCACCTCCGTGATGGCCTCGCTCCACTGCCTCTCAAGCTTCTCAGGGATACCACCCCTCGGTTCAGCTTCCCAAAGCCCAAGCGCGGCCGCAGCTGCGACCCTCTTATTGGGGTGCTTCAGCAGTTTGGCAGCCCATTTCTCGGAGATACTACTCCGAGCAGAAAATAATGAACATTTTGTAAGAGAGACCGTAGTTGAAGTATGAACTACGACGCCCGAACATTAAAAGGTGAAGCCAAGGAAGCCC
>DSDH01000100.1 GCA_011055475.1 Phycisphaerales bacterium
CACCTGCGGATCATAAATGTATCCGCACATCAGGCATCTGTACTTCTTCACTCGCGTCTCCTTTGTAGTACTCAATCCCGGTTCGCCGACGGCGGCTCTTGACCTTCGGGCCACTCCTGCAACGTCCGTGCGCCCTTGTCATTCCCACCCCGGATCACCGTCCGGGGTGACGAAATCGCATACCCCGGACCGCATGGTCCGCTCCATCGTCACTGGGGCCGCAGTTCGACCAGACGTCTCTTCAAATACGCCAAGTGACCGATTTCTTCCTTGATGATCTCGTCGATGCGATCGCGCCCCGCGCGGGCCGGCACCATTTCCTTGATGCCGGTGTAAAAGGCCACCGAGTCGGCCTCGGCCCGAACGGCCGCTTCGAGCACCTCTTCGAGGCTCTCGTTGCCGGTCATCTCACCGGCCTTGCCCTTCCGGCCCTTTTTGCCCTCGGTGCCGTGGGCGTCGGCCATCGCTTGCAGGTACATCGCCGCCTCGCCTTGGGGGTCGAACGTATCCGTCTCCCGCTCGGCGGCGCCCAAGTCCTTGCGCATGGCCGCGAAGGTCTTCTCGTGGTCCTCTTCCATCTCGGCCATCTCGCGGAACATCCCCGCCGTGGCCTCGTCCGGGGCATGCTCGGCCGCCTGGGTGTAGAACCCGGCGGCCTGGCGCTCGATCTCCTCGGCCATCTCAAAGATTTCGTCGGCGTTGAACGTTATCGGCATCGCGCTAGTCTCCTTCCGCGGCAGGCGCCGTCGACGCCCGCTGTCCCAGTTCACGGTCCAGCATGTACAGCATGCCGGGCGCCTTTTCCACGCGTTTGAGCTTCTGGACCACGTCGTCGGCGCTCTTTTCTTCCTCGACCTGCTCGTCGATGAACCATTGCAGGAAGTTGGCCGCCGGGCGGTCTTTCTCCTGGTCCGCCAGGTCCGCCAGGTCGTTGATCCGCTGCGTAATCACCTTCTCATGGGCCAGGGCGTCCTCGAACATCACCCGCGGCGAATCCCACTCGCTCGGCGGCGCCTCGATCGCCTGGAGGATCACGCGGCCCCCGCGCTCCTGGATGTGGTCATAGAGCTTCATCGCATGGACCATCTCTTCCTGGGCCTGGGCCCGCATCCAGCCGGCGAAACCCTCCAATGCCATCGCGTCGAACTGGGCCGCCATCGCCAGATAGAGATACGCCGAATACATCTCCGCGTTGATCTGATCGTTGAACGCGGCTTCTACCTTCTTGCCGATCATGGCTCTACCCTTTCCACAGGCCATGTACGTTGCAGTATTCCCGCGCCTCGACGCGGGCCGCATCGACATGGAACACCGCCTCGGGGGCCGGGCCGGGCTTGAGGAACCGCCGATAGGCCCGGCCGTCGGCCAGCAGCTCGATCCACTCGATGTAGTGCTTGTCCTCCATCGGGTGCGGGACCGAGCCGACCTTCACCTTATAGCCCCCGTCCACCTTCTCAATCACGGGAACGTGCTTCTCCTTGCCGGTGTCGGCGGTCTTTTCAGCCATCAGCGTCATCGGCTGATCGCAGCAGACCAGTTCACCGTCACCGGCGTGCAGCACCTCCACGATGTTTCCGCACACCTCACACTTATAGATGCCCAATTGCTTGGCCACTGTCTTGCTCCTTTCGATGGGATGCCGCGGCCGGGCGTCGCGCCCGACTCAGTCGGCCTTGAGTTCCTTATGCTTCTGGGCGATGGTGTCGGCCATCGCGTCCAGGGCCTGATAGTCATCCTCCCGCAACAGGCCCTTGACCACGACCGGATCGAGCACCTCGGCCTTGAGCCCCGAGAGGATCTGCTGCAACTGCTCGACCATCTTTCCGGCCCAGCCATAGGACCCGACCACGCCGATCCATCGCGCCTTCGGCCGCAGCACGTTGACCAGCGTCGCCGCATAGGCCGCCAGGGGGTGCGGACCCACCAGCACCGTCGGACTGGCCAGGATCACCGTCGCCGCGTCCACCAGGCTCATGGCCAGCTCGCCGATGTCGCCGTGCGTCAGGTCGAACCGCTCGACCACGACGTCCCGCTCGATCAGCGCCTCGGTCAGATACTCGACCATCGCCCGCGTGCTGTCGTGCATGGACACGTAGGCCAGGACCGCCTTGTTGACCGGCGGAGCGGACACCCACGATTGATAGGCGTCGAGAATCAACCGGGGCCGGTCATACACCGGCCCGTGACTCGGCGCGATCATCGAGATCTCCAGCCCATCCACCTTTTTCAGGTTACCCACGATCGCCGTGCGGAACGGCATCATGATCTCGGCGTAGTAGCGCTTGGCGTCCTTGATCACGCGGCCCTCATCCGAGACGAACAGCTCGCTGCCGGCCAGGTGCGAGCCGAAAAAGTCGCACGAGAACAGCACGCCGTCCTCTTCGAGAAACGTACACATCGTCTCGGGCCAGTGCACCCACGGGGTGATGAGAAACCGCAGCGTCTTGTCGCCCAATGACAGCGTTTGGCCGTCCTCGATAACCAGAAAACGATCCTCGTCGAGGTGCAGGTGGTCGAGCAGCATCGCCTTGCACTTGGCGTTGGTCACCACGCGGGCGTCCGGGTAACTCTCAAGCATGACGGGGATGGAGCCCGAGTGATCCTGCTCGGCGTGGTTGCTGATGATGTAATCCAGATGATCGACGCCGTGGGCCGCCAGATGCCCCAGGAGCGTTTCGGTCTTGGAAGGGTCGACCGTGTCGATCAGCGCCGTCTTCTCGCTGCCGCGGATCAGGTACGCGTTGTACGTCGTGCCGTCCGGCAGCGGAATCAGCTCGTCGAACAGCCGCCGATCCCAGTCAATCGCACCGACTTCAAACACGTTGGGCTTCAATTGGCGCATCATACACCTCCCGGCCTGTCCATCCGCGGGATTCTACAGCAGTTCTCGGGTCGCCGCCAGCGCGGCGTCGTAATCCGGCTCGGTCGTCACCTCAGGCACGATCTGCCCATACCGGACCACACCGTCCGGGTCCACCACGTACACCGCCCGCGCCAACAGACGCAGCTCCTTGATCAGCAAGCCCCACGCCCGACCGAACGCCGCATCGCGATGATCGGACAGGGTCGTCACCCGCTCCACGCCCGCGGCGCCGCACCATCGGGCCTGAGCGAACGGCAGGTCCATGCTGATCGTCAGCACGACCACCTCCGGGCCCAAGGCCGCCGCGGCCTCGTTAAACTTCCGGGTTTGCGTGTCGCATACCGCCGTATCGAGCGACGGCACCACCGAAACCAGCCGCACCTTGCCGGCCCAGCTCTCCAGGCTCGCCGGCTGCAGGTCGTTGGTCAGCACCTCAAACGCGGGCGCCTTGGCCCCGATCTTCACCTCCGGACCGATCAATGTCAGCGGGCCGCCCTTGAAGGTGACCACGCCCGCTCGTTCCTGTGCCTTTTGCTTTGCCATATCCGGCTTCCTTTCACATCCGGCCGCGAACCCCATCCAAAGCGCGATGATCCACAGCGTTTGCCTCATCGTTGGCCCTCCCACATTCGTCCTCCACCGCGCCTCTACGCACACCGGCGGTCAGTAGTTGGCCGCCTCCAGCTCAAAATGCGCCTGCGGGTGCGCACACGCCGGGCACTTGCTCGGGGCCTCGGGGCCCTCGTGCACGTAGCCGCAGTTGCGGCACACCCAACGCACGGGCTTGTCTCGTTTGAACACCGTGCCGCCCACGACGTTCCTGTCCAGGGCCAGGTAGCGGTCGCGGTGTCGCGCCTCGGCGACGGCGATGCTGCGGAACACGCCCGCGATCTCCTTGAACCCCTCCTGCTCGGCGACCTTGGCGAACTCCGGGTACATCTCGGTCGTCTCGTAGTTCTCGCCTGCGGCCGCCTCTTGCAGGTTCTCGTGTGTCGAGCCGATCACCCCGGCCGGAAACGCCGCCGCGACCTGGGCCTCACCCCCTTGCAGGAACTTGAACAGCCGCTTGGCGTGCTCCTTTTCCTGGTTGGCCGTCTCTTCAAAGATGGCCGCGATCTGCTCGAAACCCTCCTTCTTCGCCTGGCTCGCGTAGTACGTATAGCGGTTGCGGGCCTGCGATTCCCCGGCGAAGGCCGTCAACAGATTCTGCTCGGTCTTACTTCCCTTCATCTCCATAGTCTACCTCGCTACTGTTCCTCTCGATCCGTATGTTCCCCGTGGAGGCCGGCCTCGGCGACGCACCGATCGCACAGACCCTCCACGCACACCGTCTTGCGCAGCACGACAAAACGCTGAGCCAGCTCACCGGGGAGGGTGATATTGTCAAACGCGTTGTCGTGAAAGTCAATGATTCTCTTGCACTTCACGCAGCGAAAGTGCTGATGGCTCGACAGATCGCCGTCGAAGTGCCGAACCGTGTCCGAGCCGGGCACGATGAACGCCGCCCCGATGCGGCAAAGCGTGTTCAGCGTGCGGTTTACGGTGTCGAACGAGATGTGCGGCATCTCGCGGCGAACCCGGCGGTAAACGGCCTCGGCCGTCGGGTGGTCGTCGGAGGCCACCAGCGCGCGAAACACGGCCTCACGTTGGGGCGTAACCCGCATGCCCGCCCCGTGGCACCGATCCTGGAACGCCGCAAGGGCGTCGTCCACATCCGTAACTTCTTTTCTGTCATGGGTTTCCATGCCGGAGACCTCAAACCCGCACCGGCCGATCCTGCCCGCCCGAGGGGACGCCAAATAATCTAAAATCCTATTTAGTAGTAAATACTATATACCTACCCAAACAGTTCAAGCCTTTTTTCAAAAACCCGACTCCCCCGCCCCTCCCACGCAACCGCCACCGGGCGGGTTCGAACTCCCATGCCCGGCCACAAAAAACATGCACCGGACCACGTTTGACCGCCGGCTGCCCAGCGGGCAGGATCAACCATGTCGACCCTGGGTGACTGCCGGCCCCAATGACCGCGTGATCCGATTGCCCCCCGTGCCTCCGTTCTCCAGCCAAGGACGCAGTATACCGCCCTCGTCCGATCCACTACGTTTTGTACTACAATTATCAAGCATTCTGCTTGAAAATGTCGAACCCTGAGTGTAGGATCTACGTGTCGGAAGAGCGGAGCAACACAACCTGGAAGTGTGTTCCGCGTGTTTGTGATGCCCAGGGAGGGGCGAGCAGCAACTTTTTTCAGGCGTTAGCGTTGCGCGTATTTCGCCCAACGCCGCCATACAGGTGGAACATGGCAGTCCGCACGATCGTCAAGAACGCCGACAAATACGTCAACCGCTTCGTTGCGACGGCCGGCCTTAATAGCAGTGTCGTGATCGCTTCGGGTAAGGACCCGTTGAAGGTTCGAGAAAAGGCCATCAAGAAGGGTTATGACCGTCCACTGATTGTCTTCGTCCCCCCCAAGGATACCGTCTGCTTGTACTAGATGGCCACTCACAGATTCCCATTTATGAGAATCGGCGCCGGGTACCGCCTGCAGCCAACCTTGCCACTTACGCTCAGGAATCCTCAGAATGACCTCGAATGCGAGGCCATCGCCTTGATCGACACCGGCGCGGACCGCAGCCTCCTTCCAGAGCACATCGCCAAGTCGGTTGGGCATGACCCCTACGACTCCGGCCTGGACAGACACTCCGTCTCCGGCATCGGAGGCGCCGTGACGGTCGTGACGTTGCCGTTCGACCTGCTTGTCTGGCCGGCCGGGGCCCAAGCACGTGAGACGAAACCCGTACTCCATCTGTCCAACATTGAACTCGACGTCCAACTGGCCCGATCGGGCGCGGACAAGTGGATTATGCAGGGTCACCCGGTGATCCTTGGTCAGGACGATTTCCTGGGCCGCTATATCTGGACCCTTGATTACCCGAATGCCGCCCTCGTTCTTCGAGTTCCGTAATCACCTCGGTTACACGGGTGCACTGCGCCCCACAAAAAACATCCACCGGACCACGTTTGACCGCCGACCCGTCAGGGGGTACAATGGTCTCTTGGACACGATTTACAGGATCGAGGCGATCAGGCCGGGTCGCGAATTGGCCGGCAAGGAGATCGAACATGCCAACGGCAGATGACAGCCACCTCGATTTGCCCCGGAGACGGGAGGACCTTTCTGAAAGAACTGTGACGCGATCCGCAGTACGGTGGTTGTGCATCCTTGGGCTGCTGATCCTGTGCAACATTGGCGCTTCGGCCCTTCTCGTGCCTCGCGTCCAGCGTGGTACCATTACCGACACCTTTGTCGTGCGGCGTCTGCCTCGGACGGGTGAAACGCGCGACGTGTACAGAATCACGGGCCCTGATCTAGAAGTAGTGGTTAGCTCGAATTCGGCGCTTCTCGTTGACGGGGCGTACTACGGTACGGTCTCGGTTGGAGACGAGATCAAGAGAGTGGCTTACCAAAATGGGCCGAAGGAAGTATACGTAAATGGACAAGCGCGCACGGTGACGCCATACGATAGGGACCACCACAAGCGTGGGCAAAACGGTAAGCAGACATCGGGCGATCGTCTATGAGGAACCCGGTATCCCGGCCCATCCGTGCAGCAGGGTGAAATAAAGATTCCTGACACGAATGGCGGTTCCTTAAGGGCCGTGGCGACATTCGAACCTGCGTTACTGAGTTAGAAACGCGGCTTGGGAGCATCTGAAGCCGCTAAAGGAACCGCCATTCATTCCTGACACCTTTATTTATCCCTCGCCGGCAGCCCCCAGGATCCGCAGAGCCTGCATAGGTATTACTGCCACGCGCATCCGCTCAACGGCATTGATCCCTCTGGACGAATGACGAGCTCCGGAAGCGATGGGGGATTCTACAACCTCAAGGAGGGCGCATGAAGAAGGCCCCGCGGCGTTGGACGCCGGCGGGGCCGTGGTTGTCTAGCCCCAAGGGGATTCGAACCCCTGTTGCCGGGTTGAAAACCCGGTGTCCTAGACCTGCCTAGACGATGGGGCCATGGCCGCGATTGGCCTTACTCCATGCTGATCGCCTCCACCGGGCACTCGTCGACGCACACGCCGCAATCGACGCACTTTTCCGCGTCCACCACGGCCTTTTCGCCCTGCATGCTGATCGCTTCGCTGGGGCACGCGTCCACACAGGATTCACACCCGGTGCACTTGTCCGGATCAACTTTCGCCGGCATATTTATCCCTTTCCCATCTTGTTTACAGAAACCACTTCGGATAACCGCTGGAAGGCAGGGGAGAATACCCCATCGGCATTCCTAAGACAACCCCCTTGTGGGCGGTTTTTTGGCCGTCGGCCATGCGCCGCGGGCTCAAAGATGGCCACGGGTCTACGGCGCGGTCTACGGCGTCGGCGCGGTCGGCGCCGCATCGGCGGGCGCTTCGGGCTCGGTGGGCTCGGGCGCCTCGCCGCCCATCGCCACGGCCATGGCGCGAACGACCGCGTGCGCATCGTACTGGGCGGTCCAATCGAGCACCTTGGCGAACCCCGACCCCTGCGACCGCTCCAGCAGCACCAGAGCCCCCAGCCGCACGGGCCACTGGTCATGGTGCAGGTTCCGCGAGACGGCCAGGGTCAGGTCGTAATCGAGCGGATCGCCCACCAACCACAGCGAGGCAAGCACGTGTAGACGCACCTTCCAGCTCGCATCGTTGAGCCCACGACGCAGGGCATCAACCAGAACCGTCCGATCGACGAGGCGGTAGCGGTACGGGGCCCCGCCCGCGGCCAGGAGCTTCTGCTCGGTCAGCAGGCCGGCAAACAACTCCGCGGCCCGGGTCTTCTGGCCTTCCATCCCCTGCGAGAGGGCGTCCAGACGCTGCACCAAGAGGCTCTGCGTCAGGTCGACACCCCGCCGGGTGACGGTCAGCCGGACCGGCTCGACACCGGGGATGTCCCCGTAGACGCGTCCGGCGGCATCGGCCACCGGATCGAGATAGGCCGTGAACTCGATCTGCACCGAGGCCTGGGGATGGCTCCACAACAGCTCCCGCAGCCGCCCGGTGATCAGCCGCAACGATACCGCGACGTGCTGATCGGGCGCGATCACCTTGCCCGGTCGAATCGTCCGCTCCACCAGCCCATCGACCCGCTCGGAGATATCGCCCCGAACGATCGCATCCACGCGGATCCGCCCCTGGAACAGGGCATCCGGGCCGATCACCATTGGCTCATCCGAGACGTTGAGCACGACGAACTGGGCCTCCGGGCACTGGCCATACGCCAGTTCCGAACCGCTCATGTTGAGCTTGGCCTGGAACCATCGCGTGGGCGGGGCGAAACGCGGGACCACGTCCTCCCCGAACTCCTCCACCAGCGCCACCCGGACCGGTTCCGGCGTCAGCGCCGAGATATAGGGCGAGCCCAGACTGTCCAGCACCTTGCGGGCCTTGTCGGCAACCAGACTGGTCACGTCCACCTCGACGGCCCTCTTGAGCTGGGTGATGGCCTGATCCCTCTGGTTCTCGGCCAGCAGGATCCGTCCGTAGGCCACCAGGCCGATCTGCCCGGTCTTGTCGGGGTCCACGTACTGCTTCGCCAGGTCGGGCTGATCGTTGAGCACCAGGGCGTAGGCGAAAATCCCCTCGCCCGCGGGCGCGTTCGGGTCGGCCTGGTGGGCCCGATTGGCCCAGGCCAGGGCCTTTTCCGGGTTTTCATCCACGAAGCTGTAAAACCAGGCCAGCTCCGCCGCGCTGACCGCATCGGTCGGGGCCGCCGAGAGCTTCTCCTCAACCTGTGGCCCGGCGGCCAGAAAACGCTGCCGCTGGGCGGTGTCCTGAAGCTTGGCCGCGGCCGCGGC
>DSDH01000015.1 GCA_011055475.1 Phycisphaerales bacterium
ACACGATGGATGCGGGGCTGTACCGTTGTGCCGGCTGCGGCAGCGAGCTGTTCATCTCGGATGCCAAGTTCGTCTCGCAGTGCGGCTGGCCGAGCTTCTTCGAGCCGGTTCGGGAAGATGCCCTGACCTATCGCCGCGACACCAGCGCGGGGATGGTGCGGACCGAGGTGCTGTGCACCCGTTGCGGCGGCCACCTGGGCCATGTGTTTCGCGATGGGCCCCCGCCGACGGGCCTGCGATTCTGCATCAATTCCGTGGCCCTGCGGTTCGAGCCCCTCGGATCGCCGGGAAACGAAAAGCCCTGATCGCCCCATCAACGCCACAAACTCCCGCCGCCGGCACCTAATCCGCGGCCGTGAATTGACTTGGGCCGCGGAAATGGGTATAATAGGGGACACGGGCTGAGGTGAATTGACCCCTGGGAGAGTGGTGTACGTGCACGGTCTTGGGCTGACCCAATGGCTTTGTGTGTTGTTGTGGGTGGCTTGCGGGCCGGTCCTGCCGCTGCTGGCGGACTGCCCGGAAGGCGACCTGACCGGCGACTGCACGGTGGACATCCAGGACCTGGTCGTGTTTGCCGAACAGTGGCTGGACAAGCCGGCCTGCTCCGAAGGGCCGGACGGGTGCGCCGACCTGGTCCCCGACGGGCGCATCGACATCGACGACTTCACCGTCCTGTCCTACACCTGGGGCAAGAATGTCGGCCCCGTCGTGATCAACGAGTTTCTCGCCTCCAACGGCAGCCGTGCCCCCATCGACCCCGACCGCGGGGAGTTGCTTGACGAGGACGGTGACGCCTCCGACTGGATCGAGCTGTACAATCTCTCCGCCGAGCCAACCTGCATCGAGGGCTGGTCGCTGCGGTACTACGAGGACCCCGAGGACATCCGCGAATGGACGTTCCCGGAGAAGACCGAGGTGCAGGGCCACGATTACCTTGTGATTTTTGCCTCCGGCAAGGATCGCTGCGACCCGAATGAGATTCTGCACACGAACTTCCGGCTGGAGCGCAGCGGCGCCTACCTTGCCCTGATCCGGCCGGATGGCACGATCGCCCAAGCCTTTACTGGTTACGAGTTTGAACTCGATCAGTACGGTTACCCCGAACAACAGCGGGACATCTCCTACGGTCTGCTCGAAAACCGGCTGCGTTATTTCGCCCTGCCCACGCCGGGCGGGCCCAATCGTGAGGCATGGTTGGGGTTCGTGGGCGACGTGGAGTTCAGCCACAAGCGCGGTTTCTATAGCGAGCCGTTCACCCTGTTCATCACGTGCGAGACCAACAGCGCGGTCATTCGCTATACCCTCGACGGCAGCGAACCGACCGAGATCAATGGGCTGAATTACATTCCATCGGCGGGGATCCCCATCAACGGCACCACGCCCGTCCGCGCCGCCGGCTTCAGGATCGGCTACAAGCCGTCCCCCGTCGGGGCCCAGACCTTCCTGTTCCTCGAGGATATCAAGACGCAGAGTGCCGACGGCCAGGCGCCGGGGCCGGGCTGGCCCGCACCCGGACGGTTCCACGATCAGATCATCGACTACGGCATGGACCCCGACGTCACGAATGATCCGCGTTACGCGGATCTCATCGAGGATGCCCTGCTGGCGATTCCCACGATCTCCATGACCACCGACCTGGAGCACCTGTTCGACCCGGAGACGGGGGTTTACGTCAACGCCTGGCGGGATGGGCGGGCCTGGGAGCGGCCCGGCTCGATCGAGCTGATTCATCCGGACGGGAGCGATGGGTTCCAGGTCCAGTGCGGCATTCGCATCCGTGGCGGGGCCAGTCGCAGCGGCGGCAATCCCAAGCACGCCTTCCGCCTGTTCTTCCGATCCGAATACGGGGACGCCAATCTGAATTACCCGCTCTTCGGGGATGAGGGCGCCACGGAATTCGACAAGATCGACCTGCGGACGGCCCAGAACTACTCCTGGAGCTTCAAGGGCCGGTGGGGCATGGACAACGGCTCAAAGAATACGATGGTTCGGGAGGTCTGGTCCCGCGATACCCAGGGGCTCATGGGCCAGCCGTACACCCGCAGCCGCTACTACCATCTGTATGTCAATGGGCACTACTGGGGCCTGTTCCAGACGCAGGAGCGCCCCGAATCGCGCTACGCCGAGTCATACCTGGGCGGCGACCGAGACGATTATGACGTGCTCAAGGTCGAGGCCGGGCCCTATGCCGTCAACGCCACCGATGGGACCACCGACGCCTATGAACGCCTCTGGGCGGCGGCCCTGGAGGGGTTCGGCGATACGGCCGCCTACTATCGCATCCAGGGCCTCAACCCAGACGGCACGCCCAACCCCGATTACGAGCGGCACCTGGACCTGGACAACCTGATCGACTACATGGCCGTGATCTACTACACGGGCAACTACGACGCCCCGTTGTCCAACTTCCTGGGCAACCGGCGACCCAACAACTACTATGCGCTCTTCAATCGCAACGCCCCGGATGGGTGGAAGTTCTTCTGCCACGACGCCGAGCACGCACTGTTCCTCGGCTGGAACCGCACCGGCCCCTGGACGCACCCCGACCTGGAGAAGTTCGTGTACTTCAACCCGCAGTGGCTGCATCAGCGGCTCTGTGAGAATCCGGAATACCGGCTGCGTTTCGCCGACCGCATCCACACGTACTTTTTCAACGAAGGACTGCTCACGCCCGACGCGGCGATTGACCGGTTCATCGAGCGCGCTCGGCAGATTGAGACGGCGATCATCGCCGAATCCGCCCGCTGGGGCGACTCCAAGGTGGATCCGCCCCGCACCAAGGACGATGACTGGCTGCCGGAGGTCTATCGTACGATCGAGGACTACTTCCCGCGCCGAACAGGCATCGTGCTCAACCAGTTAATCGCCCGCGGTTGGTACCCAATGACGAAGGCCCCGGCGTTTTACGTCGGCACCCGGCCGCAGCACGGGGGCATGGTCTACCCGCCGGACAACGTGCTGAACATCGACAATGCGAACATCACCGGCACGGTGTATTACACGCTCGACGGGACCGATCCACGGTTCTCCGACCCGAACCTGCCGGGGCTGACGGCGACGGGCGGACGTCTCTACACGGCCGATGCGTCCACGCCGACCTCTGTTCCCATCGTGCGTCCGCTGGATGGCGAGGGCGATGAGGAGCCGACCTACCGAATCGCCTGGGTGACCGACAGCACCCGCGACGAAGGGTTCACCGACCTGCTTGAGGAAAAGGGCTATGAGGTCGAGCGGCAATTGCTGACCATGCGCGGCATCGAGCTGGGCGATGAGCGCATTGCCTGGCTGAACGGTTTTGACCTGGTCATCGTCAGCAGCACCACGCAGCAAAGTGGCTACGATCAGCCCGACAGTTGGAACTCCATTCGGGCGCCCGTGATGCTGCTCAACGCCTCGCTGGCCCGCTCCAGCCACTGGAAGTGGCTCAGCACGGTGGGGGACTACGATGAAGAGCCCAAGGACCTCTGGACGCCCGTGCCCGACCATGACCTGTTCTATGGCGTCCCGCTGACGGGCGGCGATACCGTGAACATCGTGACCAGCCAGATGCCCTTCGCCAACGCCACCGATGCGGGTAACGGGCTGCTGCTGGCCCAGCGCATGCCCGAATCCGGCTCGCCGGATGGGGATCCGAGCGATGTCTTCGCGCATATCTGGATCGCCACGTGGGACCCGGGGGTCGAGTTCTACGCCGGCGCCGGACAGGCGGCCGCGGGCCCCCGAATGCTCTTTGTCGCCGGCGAATCGCTGACGCCCGAAGACCCGACCGACGACGACGCGTTCAACTTGAACGGCAGCGGCGAGCAAGTGTTCCTCAACGCCATCGAAATCATGCTCAATTACGATCTGCCCGTCATCAATCACACGCCGATCGTCGACGTCGGGCCGGATCGGGCGGTTCTGTGGCCGAATGACCGCCTGAGGCTCAACGCCCGCGTCCGCGACGACGGCCGGCCGGAGGACCCGGGTGAGCTGACCGTGGAGTGGTCGGTCACCGCCGCGCCCGAGGGCGGCGAGGTGGTCTTCACCAAGAGCAACACGATTGCCGACCCGAACGCGATCTTCTCGATGGCGGGCATCTATACGCTGCGTCTGGAGGCGTTCGACGGGGAGAAGACCGGCCACGATACGCTGCAGGTCCGCGTTACCGAACCCGTGGCGTCGATCGAGCTGACCAAGAGCACCCGCATCAAGGCCCGCACGCTCGGCGAGGACGGCACGTGGAGCGCCCTCAACGAGGCCACTTATGGCGTGGGGCCCGTCGCCGAGAGCCTGCGGATCAGCGAGATTCACTTCCATCCGCGGACCGATCCGAATCTGGAGTTCATCGAGGTCTGTAACGTCGGCGCCGAGACCATCAACGTGCACTGGGCGGCCTTCACCGAGGGCATCCGCTTCGCGTTCCCCGACCTGGAGCTGGAGCCGGGCGGCTATGCGGTGGTCGTCCGCCACCCGGATCGCTTCCGGACGGTCTACGGCGATGATGTGCCCGTGGCCGGGGTCTTTGACGGGCGCCTGGACAACGCCGGCGAGCGGGTTGTCCTGACGGATGCCGTGGGCACGATGATCCACGATTTCAAGTACAACGACGGCTGGTATGAGCTGGCCGACGGCGAGGGTTTCTCTCTGACGATGCGCGATCCGACGAGCGCCGACCCCGACGATTGGGCACGATCGGGAGGTTGGCGGCCCAGCGTCTTCGTCGGGGGCTCGCCCGGCACGAGCGATGCCGGCATCGGGCCGGAGCCCGGGGACGTGGTTATCAACGAGGTGCTGGCCCACTCGCACGGCGGGGCGCCCGACTGGATCGAGCTGCACAATACGACGGACCGCCCGATCCCCATCGGCGGCTGGTTCCTGTCCGACAGCAACCGCGACGACCCCAACCGCATGAGGTACCAGATTCCCGGCGGCACGATCCTGCCCGCGGAGGGTTTTGTGGTGTTTGACCAGGATACGCATTTCGGGAACCCGGAGGCCCCCGGCTGCCGGATCCCGTTCGCTCTCAGCGAAAACGGCGAAACCGTGTACCTGCGCTCCGGTCTCGATGCTCACGGACGCCTGACGGGCTATTTCGCCGAGCAGCGTTTCGATGCCTCGGCCACGAACATCAGTCTGGGCCGCCACGCCACCAGCACGGGCGCGGTCGATTTCGTGGCGACCGCGGAGGCTACACCCGGCGCCGCCAACAGCGGACCACGCGTCGGCCCGGTGATTGTCAGTGAGCTATACTATGAGCCGCCGATGGGCCGCTTCTACGACAACGATGAGTTCGAGTTCCTGGAGCTGCTCAACGTCGCCGCGGAGCCCGTCGTCTTGCAGTCATACGACAACGACCTGAACGAGGACTTGCCATGGCGGTTCACCGACGGGATTGACTTCACGTTTCCCCTGAACACCGTGATGCAACCGGGGGAGCGGATCGTCCTCGTGCGGAATTGGCATGCCTTCAGCCAACGCTTCAGCGTGCCGCCGGGCACCCAGGTGTTCCAGTGGGAGTCGGGTCGCCTCAACAACGCCGGCGAGACGTTGCAGTTGTCCATGCCGGGGGACCAGGAGGACCTCGTGCGCCACTACGTCCCGCTGGACCGCATCAGCTACAGCGATGAGCCCCCGTGGCCGCAGTTCAACAACCGCACACCCGATCTGATCGACCAGCCGGGCCTGAGCCTGCATCTTGCCGCGCCTGAAGACCCCAACGGCAACTACGGCAACGACCCGGCCAACTGGATCGCCGCCGAGCCGACGCCCGGATGGTGAGCCCCCCTGAGGAAAGGTCGTCATCACAAACTGACCCACTCACGCGTCAGAGCTCGATCACACCAGCGATGAGTTTCCAACAGACCTGCGGCTCTCCCGGCGGTGAATCACTTGATTTCCACGGCATGGCCAGGCTTATCGTTAGAAGGCACTGGGGGGACGGTGTGTGGCCTGTATCAAGCTTGCGGATAAAGACCGGATCAGTGATAGGAAGATCCAGAATTCCAGTGCCGGTCCAGGTATTGCCTCTCCATTTCTTTCTGCGCGTTGGGGCCGTCTCACACGTGACAGAAAAATCCATGACCCGGATCAACTGCAATGTTCGTCGCTGCTGCACAGGTATCTGCTGCAATTCTGGAAGGGTCACGTACTTCCTGGAATTGTGGAGAATGGGGGATGCGCGTTCCACGTACTGAAACACGTCGTTTGGACTCACCCGGCCTTCGAGCTTCCACCTGCCCTGGAGAATCGTCCGGTTCTCTGTCTCAAAACCGAAGTCTGGGCCTGTGGCATCCAAGGGGATGCCAAGGATATCCAGCAGTTCAGGAAAATGCCAGGGCAAGCGCATGTCGCGCCTTCGAACGCGACCATCCTCCGTGTCACTTGTGACCGGCCGGACCCAGCAGCCGGCATTGATGTCAATCCCAGCGAGGCACCAGTCTTTGTGCTTCCAGGAATTGGCCAGAACAATAATCCGGGTCAGACTCACAAATGCACAATCTCCACGTCACCCCGGTGATCCCGGAGAATCTCAGCAATCACACGTCTGTGGCAATGCTCCGGCGTGAGTTCACTGCACAAAAGGCAATCTCCATCCAGCAGTGTCTCCGCAACCGTGGCCATCGCGTTCCGTTCCGTGAGTAATTGAAGGAACCCGCGCTCGTAATCCGCCCATGCCCCTTTGTCCTTGACGTAGGCGTCGAGAAGCTCCTGGGTCGGAGCCAACTCGGGTAGGTGTATGTAGTCGATGCCCGCGATCGCCTGGAGGAAATACTCCAGATCACGCGCTTTGGCGAAACCGGCGAGTTGTGACGTGTTGTTAAGCCGCACATCCACCACACGCCGCACGTTCTTCTCCTGGAGAAGGGTGAAGAACTCCCTCGCCGACCTCTTGGTAAACCCCACCGTGAACAGCCTCATGCCTCCACCGGCACTTTCCTGTAAGCAATCCGTTCCGCCTGTATTTGGTAAGCCCTCTCGACGAGCCCACCCCACGTACTGAGCTCTCCGAACAACTCGCGCTGCAACTTCACTACGTGGACAAGCCTCTCTTCCAACTGTTCCTGGGACTCGGTGCTTCCATCCGAGTGAATGTGAGAAACAGCAATGTCCGGGCGAAGGTTCTTCAACTCACGGGCGACAAGTATGCTCCGGTGACACGTCACGGGATCCGCCTCGGCACACATCAAGGCCAGCCTGTATCTGCGGCTGTCGTCCAAGACGCGAGCCAGCCCCTCACGGAACGTCGGCAGATCTTTGATCCGGTCGTATCTGGCTTGGCCGTGAACGTAGCAGCTTTCCTCGGTCGGGCGGGCCCCCAACTCCCCGCCCAGGAACACGTACTCGACATGGACGGCACGCAGACGCTGCTGAAGGATGTCTCTATTGAACTGCGGCAAATACGCGCTAAAAGGCGCGGACCGGATGTCAGCCAACAACGAAATCCTGTGCTCAAGGAGTAGATTAACAAACCGTTCAATCGAATGATTCGAATGACCGATCGTGAATATCTGGTCCATGTCGGCCTTCCCGCCATCGCCCGCGATCACCCATCTTGCTTCCCTCCGCACCTATGCATCAGTCTATATCGCGGAGAGACCTGCGTCAAGCAAAAAGGCCGTATCCAGGCACAGGAGACACACAGACACTTCTCCATGCCACGGTCCCTCTCTGGCCTCGGCCGGACTTGGCTCTCTTGACATCCAAGGTCCGCATATGCTGGACCTGGAAAAGACATGGCCAACTAATCCCGCGGCTGGTCCTCGACGAGGTCCTCGGGGCCCTCGTCGGCGCCCTCCAACTCGTCGTCAATCACCTCCTGCGTGACGGCCATCCGCTCCAACAGAATGTTAATCTTCTTCTTGACGAACGGCAGCATGGGCACGTGCGGGATCCGACGGATCTCCCGTCGTCCCGATGCATCATAGATTACCAGATCGCCGGCCAGACAGATGAGCAGCTCGAACAGGTCCGGGTAGCTGGTTCGCACGCGCTTGGCCCCGCGTGCGATCGAGTCGTCCAACCGACCGAGCTGATAGTGCTCAAATTCGTTGTGCGTGATCCGCCAGCGGCTGTTGACCCGCGTCCAGCCCCACATGATGCCAAACGCGATCAGCAGCGGGATGCTTACGATCAGACCCAGGTTGGGGCTGTATTGCGGGTCCAAATCCGCGAAGAAATGGTATATCCTGCGAAACAGCGTGAAGCCTTTCAGGTTCATCACCACGACCAGCAGCCAGAACGCCACCACGATCACCAGGGCGAAGATCGTGTAGTTGCGGTTCATGTCCACCCCCATGGTGATCACGACCAGCAGCACCGTCGCGCCCCATATCCAGGCGAGGATCTCGGCATCGACCCAGCCCCAATAGGCGGCCGGCCACAACAGGAACCCCATCGCGATGAGCGGCCAGGTGAAAATCAGCTTGGGGTAGGTATAGAAAACAACTTCGTACAGCTCTTTTTTCTGAGTCTCTTTGCCCTTTTCGTTATCGGCCATCATCTAGCTCCCGGTCTCATCGTATTCTGCCAGTTCTTCGACCATCCGCACATAGGACAATAGCTGCAATCGCGTCAGCTCATAGTGCTGGCGCAAAAGGCATACCCGCTGTGTATATTGTCGCTCACAAGGCAGGATTGTCGCCCGAAAAATCTCCGCGGCCCCCTCCGGCCG
>DSDH01000297.1 GCA_011055475.1 Phycisphaerales bacterium
CGCCGTGCCCCCCGGCAACACGTGGGCCTTGCCCAGGCAGGTTTCCGGAACGCGGGGCAACTCGTAAAACGCGGCGCTTTGATGGGGGTTCTCCCCATACCGCAGGTCGCACGATTTCTGCAGCACCAAGCTCACCCGTTCCGGAAAACGCACATCGGTTCGCTGGTTGAGATACGCCGCAATCGCCGCATCATACGCGGCGGTCATTCCGAACGCCACCCGCGCCAGATCCTCCCGCAGGTCCGGATTGACGGCCCCGCCATTGGCACGCATCTCGGCAATGACGCAATCATACTGCGCCGGGTCGGTCACGACGGTGACGTAACGGTGGTTCTTCGCCGCGGAACGCACCATGCTCGGACCGCCAATATCGATGTTCTCGATGGCCTCGGCGAACGTGCAGTCGGGCCGAGCCACGGTCTTCTCAAACGGATAGAGGTTCACGCACACCAGGTCGATCGGCTCAATGTCGTGCTCTTTCAAGGCCCGAGCGTGTTCGGGCGCATCCCGCAGGGCCAGCAGCGCCCCATGAATCCGCGGATGTAGCGTCTTGACGCGGCCGTCCATCATCTCGGGGAAGCCCGTCACCGCATCGACGGGGACCACCTCGATGCCGGCATCCGTCAGGGCGGCCGCCGTGCCCCCGGTGCTGATGATACGCACCCCCATCCGGGCAAGCTCGCGCGCGAACTCCACGACTCCGGACTTGTCGGAAACACTGATCAGTGCGGTCTTGATCTTGACATCCATATCACGTCATCTCCTGCGGGATGGATCGGCCGGCGTCCATGACCGGATCAGGGGGTGGCCCCGGCGGTGATGCTCATCAGCCGTCCGGTGTCGTCGGCCAGATAGATTCGGGGCTCGGCGTCGGCCACGTTGACGACGTATCGCGTCACGTCGGCCGCGTTCAAAGACCATATCTTTCGGCCCGTGCCGTTATCCATGGCTACCAGCAGGCCGGGGTCCTGAAAGACGTAGGCCCGCGAGCCGGCCTCGGCAAGGACCGCCAGGCCGTTTTCCAACGTCCAGGCCTTCTGGCCCGATTCTTTCCGGACGGCGTGCAGGCCCTGCCGGTCGGCGAATTGGTAGATCACCTCGCGCCCGACCACGGGCGCCCACTTCAATGCCATGCCCGCGTAAAACTCGCGGCCGAGCCAGACGTTGCGACCCCTCTCCACATCGAGCTTATAGACCTTGGCATCCCGACCGCTGACATACAGCCAGCGACCGTCGCGAACGATGGGGGCCGTAACGCCGCCGAGCAGGTCGAATTGCCAGCGTTTCTGGTTCCGGTCCGCTGCGATGGAAATGACGTTGCCGCCCGCCGAGGCGAAAACGGCCAGATCATTATCGGCCACAACCGACGTCACGGCGGTCTTGTTGTCAGGACGGACGGAAAAGGCCTCGATGTATCCATCCACCCAGAACACGTGCAGCAGCCCGTCGGCGCCGGGCACGTACAGGTAGTCGGTATTGCGCGCGATGGGCCCGGCGGCCGAACCGCCAATGCCCTTGAGCGTCATTCGCCGCACCACCTGACGCTGCTCCGGATCGACGCAGATCAGACGCCCGCCCACCATGAACCAGAGCTTGTCCTCATAGAACAATGGATCGGCCACGGGCAGCCCAACCTCGGCAAGGGTCAAGCCGAAGCGGGCCCGTCCCGTCGCACGGTCCAGACTCAGCAGAAAGTTCGTGTCGGTCAGGGCGTACACGGCATCGCCGAACACGAACAACCGATCCAACGTCTCCCCGGACCGTATCGGAAGCTGAATCTCCCAGTTCCATTGCAGTCCGGCCGATCGCAGCAAGGGCCGCGACACCAGCGGCTCCGACGCCGCCCGGGCCGGCACTTTGGCCCCCGCCGCATGGACACCGGCGCCGGCCACGAATACCCCGACGATGATCACAAGAATCGTACGATGCATCATCCTCTTTCCCGTCTGAACAGCGGTCTTCTTTCCCGATCGGCTAGCCCAGATCCACGTACTGCGCCAGATCGACATTGTGCTCCTCCTCGAAGGCCTGGAGACGCCGAATGCGCTCGATATCGTCGCTGATCCGGTTGGCCAGCTTGAAGATGTAGGGTTTGCCCTGCAAGCGGTTCTCCAAATCGTCCAGCATCGGCTCCCACCGTCCCCCATAGAGCTGGGCCTTGAGCACGATCAGCATCCGGTGCTCATCATCCAGCCGGTCGATAAACTCCTGCACGGCCGGTCGGATGGGCGGTCGGTGTTCCTTTGCTTGGTCTTGGTGCGCGTTTGGCATCGGGACCCTCATTCGGGGCCGAATGATACCGGTTTCACGGCCCGGATGCAACCAAAATCACGCTGGGGCAGGTTCATCGGTCGCCGGGACAGGCTCCACGCCCGTGTACTTGGCCATCCGCAGTATCAGACGGGCCTTTTGAACCTCGGTGGGGTCCGCCCGGCCCCTGCTCCCGGCGGCAATGGTATCCCGGGCCTGCGCCAGCAGGGCCTGGGCCTCGCCCTCCTCCATCTCCTCAAAAGTCGTCACATCGTAGGCCAGAACGGCCATGTGGTTCTCGCTGACCCTGGCAAATCCCCCGTTTACCACGAAACACGCATTCTTGCGCCCGGCGATCTCCTCGACCCGCACCAAGCCCAGGCCCAGCTTGCACAACAACGGCGCATGGTTGCGCAACACGCCGATCTGACCATCATGACCCGGCACGACCACCGAGCCGGCACGGCAATCCAGCAGCTTGCCGTGGGGCGTGAGCAGCACAAAGCGAAAGACGCCGGTCGCCCATCCTACCATGCGAGTCTCCTGGTTGCCATGGCCCACCCGCTCATCGGTTGCGGGCCGGTTCTCGGGCCTCGTCCACCGAGCCGATGAACATAAAGGCCATCTCGGGCACGTGGTCCCACTTGCCCTCGCAGATCTCACGACAACTGCGGACGGTCTCGTCCACGTGCACGTATTTGCCCTCCATGCCGGTGAACTGCGTCGTCACCGTGAACGGCTGGCTGAAGAAGCGCTCCAGCCGCCGAGCGCGGGCGACGGCCAACTGATCCTCGTGACTCAGCTCATCCACGCCCAGGATCGCCACGATGTCCTGCAAGTCATGGTAGCGCTGGAGGTAACCGAGCACCTGCTGGGCCACGTCGTAATGCTCCTGGCCGATCACGTTCGGATCGAGAATGCGGGAGGAGCTGGCCAGCGGGTCGATCGCCGGGTAGATGCCCTTCTCGGCGATCTGCCGGGAAAGCACCACGGATGAATCGAGGTGGCTGAACGTCGTCGCCGGCGCCGGGTCGGTCAGGTCGTCGGCCGGCACGTACACCGCCTGCACCGAGGTGATCGCCCCCTGACTGGTGGACGCAATCCGCTCCTGCAACTGCCCCATCTCCGTGGCCAGCGTCGGCTGATAACCCACCGCCGAGGGGATCCGCCCCAGCAGGGCCGAGACCTCCGCGCCGGCCTGGCTGAAGCGGAAAATATTGTCGATGAACAGCAGCGTTTCGGCGCCGCTGATCTCACACAGGGCCTCGGCCATCGTCAGGGCCGTCAGGGCCACGCGAAGCCGCGCCCCCGGCGGCTCGTTCATCTGCCCGAAGACCAGGCACGTGTTATCAAGCACACTCTTGCCCGTATCGCCGATCTTGGTGCGCTGCATTTCGAGCCAGAGGTCGTTGCCTTCACGGGTGCGCTCCCCCACGCCGGCGAACACCGAGTACCCCCCGTGCTCGGTGGCGATGCGGGCGATGAGTTCCTGAATCATCACGGTCTTGCCCACGCCGGCCCCGCCAAACAGGCCCGTCTTTCCGCCGCGGACGAACGGGCACAACAGATCGACCACCTTGATGCCCGTCTCAAACATCTCCGAACGGGCGGACAAGTCCGTAAAGGCCGGCGGCGCCTGGTGAATCGGCCGTCGCTCGGTGACCTGGATCGGGTCCTTTTCGTCCACGCACTCGCCCAGCAAATTGAATACGCGGCCCAGAATCTCCGCGCCGACGGGCACGGTCACGGGCCCTCCCGTATCGACAACCGTCATGCCCCGTCGCATCCCCTGGGTGCCGCCCAGGGCCACCGCCCGAACGCGCCCCCCGCCCAAGTGTTGCTGCACCTCGCCGATGAGGTGCAATGGCCGGTCCTGAAAATGCCCCCTGACCTCCAGGGCATTATAGATGGCCGGCAACTTCTCCGCGCCGAACTCCGCGTCGAAGACGCTGCCGATCACCTGGATGACTCGTCCTTTGTTCATGCCTTGCGCTCAGTCGCTCTAAGGTTTGTCACTTGCCCGCGGCCAGGGCGCCACCCACGATATCCAACAGTTCGTTGGTGATCTGCCACTGCCGGGCCCGATTGTACTCCCGCGTGAGCTGCTCGATCATCTCCTCGGCGTTGTCCGTGGCGTTCCGCATCGCCACGACCCGGCCGAGGTGCTCGCTCAGAGCCGCCTCCAGAAAACACCCCTGAACCGCCGCCCGCACCATCAGGGTGGCCAAGCCGTCAAAAATCTCCTCAGCCGAGGGCGAGAGGATGAAATCCTCAAAGGCCAGCTCCCAGGGCCAGATCACCGTCGCCCGGGTCGTGAGGTCGTCGATCAGGTCGGGCATGGGCAGAATCGTCAGGGTCTGGGCCTTCTGGCTGGCCGGGGAGAAAAACCGCGTGTACACCACCGCCACGCGGCTGACCCGGTTGGCCCGATAAGCCTCCACAAAACCGTCGCAGATGTCACGGACCTGGTCGGGTGTGGGCACCTCATCGAACTCGTCGAATTCGCGCTCGATGGGGATGCGTCGCTGCCGCAGCATGTGGGTCAGTTTGCGGCCGTGCGTGTAGACCTCCAGTTCACGGCCGAAGCGTTTGGCCATCCGGACGTGCACGTCGACCAGCCGGCACAGATTGCCGTTGTAGGCGCCGCACAGGCCGCGGTTGCTGCCGATGACCAGGAGAATCTGTCGCGTGGCGTCCCGCGTCTCCATCAACGGGTGCTCGATGGGCCGTTCGGAGGTGACGATCAGATACGCCAGTTGCGCCAGGGTGTCGTAAAACTCAATCCCCTCCACCCACATGCGGAAGTACTGGCGGTAGCGAACACTGCTGACCGTCTCCATGGTGTGGGTGACCTTGCCGATGTTGCGGGCGGCCGCGCGACGCTCCAGAATGTGGCGGGTCCCGGCCATGGGTCACCTCTCGTAGGAAAACTTGTAGATCATTTTGAAGGCGTCAATCGCATCAATGATGCTTTGCCGCAGGGCATCGCCCAACTCGCCCGTCCGATTGATCTCGTCCACGTACTCCGGGGCCTCCATCGCGAACCCGTCGAGCATGTTCTGGAGGAATGGCGCCACGCGCTCCACCTCCAGATCGTCCAGACAGCCGGCCGACCCGGCCAGGATACTGATGACCTGCTGGCCCAGGCTCAGCGGCGCGAACTGCTTTTGCTTGAGAACCTCGACCATGCGCAGGCCGCGGTCCAGTTGCCGCTGGGCGCTCTCGTCGAGCTCGGTGCCCAGCCGTGCGAAGTCCTGCATCTCGCGAAACGCCGCCAGGTCCAGGCGCAGCTTGGGGGCCACCTTCTTCATGGCCGGCGGCTGCGCGTCACCGCCGACGCGGCTGACGCTGATGCCCACGTCAATGGCCGGACGCACACCGCTCAGGAACAGATCGCGTTGCAGGTAGATCTGCCCGTCCGTGATCGAGATGACGTTGGTGGGGATGTAGGCCGAGACCTGCCCCTCCAGGGTCTCGACGATCGGCAGCGCCGTCATGGACCCGCCCCCACGATCGGCGTTAAGCTTGGCGCTGCGTTCCAGCAGACGGCTGTGCAGATAGAAGATATCGCCGGGATAGGCCTCGCGCCCGGGCGGCCGACGCAACAGCAGGCTCAATTCGCGGTAGGCGATGGCGTGCTTGCTCAGATCGTCGTAAACGATCAGCGTGTCCTTGCCCTGCTCCACCATGAAGTACTCGGCGACGGCCGCACCGGCGTAGGGCGCGACGAACTGCATGGCCGCACTCTCCGAGGCCGAAGCCGCCAGCACGATGGTATGCTTCATCGCGCCGTGCTCGCGCAGCGTCCGGACGACCTCGGCGACGGTCGACTCCTTCTGACCGACGGCGACGTAGACACAGATCACGTCCTGACCCTTCTGGTTAATAATCGTATCCAGGGCCAGAGCCGTCTTGCCCGTCTTGCGATCGCCGATAATCAACTCCCGCTGACCGCGGCCGATCGGAACCATCGAATCGACGCTCTTGAGCCCCGTCAGCAGGGGCTTGCGAACGGGCTCGCGCGCGGCGATCCCCGGCGCGGGGTACTCCACCAGCCGCCGGTGGGCGGTCTCGATGGCCGGACCGCCGTCAATCGGCTCGCCCAGCCCGTCGACCACCCGGCCGATCAACACCTCCCCCACGGGCACGGACAGCACGCGGCCGGTCGAACGAACGGCCGAGCCTTCGGCGATCTTCGTATAGTCGCCGTAGACGACCGCCCCGACGCTCTCTTCTTCGAGATTGAACACCTCCCCCACCACCCCCTGCTCGAACTCCAGCATCTCCCCGGCCATGGCGCTGTCGAGCCCGTACACGCGGGCAATGCCGTCGCCCACCTCCAGCACCTTGCCCACCCGCGCCACGTCCACCTCGGTGCGGTAGCGGCTGATTTCCTGCTTGATCAGGCTGCTGATTTCCTGAATATCGAATTCCATGACGCGAACCCTACCGCCGCCTATGGCGTCTTATCCGTCTTCTTCGTGGGCCGCCCGGCCCCCTGGGCCGACTCGGCCACCCGCCGGGCCGCCCGCTTGAGGGCCGATCGGATCGAATTGTCCACGACCGTGTCGTCCTTCTTGATAATTACGCCGCCGATGAGATCGGGATCGACCTGCACCGACAGCTTCACCTCGCCCCGGACGGCCTCGCTGATCTCCCGACGCAGCCGGTCGGCCTCCTCACCGCTCAGCGGCGCGGCAACGGTCACCTCCACGGTCTGGCGATCGTGGTAATGATCGACCATCGCCTCATACCGGTCACTGATGCCCTCCAGGAAGCTCATCCGGCCGCGGCGGGCCAACACGCTGAGAAAATCCAGGGCCAGATCGGAAATATGCCCCTGAAACACGCGGCGGATGGACTCGCTCTTGTCCTGGCCCCGCAGGGCCGGCGAATCCATCAAGGCCGCGAACTCCGGCTCGGCCTGCAGGACGGCCCGGACGCGCTGGAGGTCGTCCTGCACCCGGTCGATCAGCCCGCTCTCTTCGGCGAGCTCGAACAGAACCTCGCAGTAGATCTCACGAACGACATGTTTTACCGATTCACTCATGCGGACGTATCCGGCGTGTCCGGCGATTCTTCGTCAGGCAGCCGTTGCTCCATGTCGCGCTGGCTTTGCTCACGTTCGAGCCGCTCGATGGCCTCGGCGATCAGTCGCTGGTTGTCGGTGGTGTCGATGCTGCGACCGAGAATCTGACGACCGAGATCGAAGATGATCTGGCCCGACTGTTCGAGCAGCTCCTTCTGGGCCTGGCGGCGCGAACGCTCGATCTCCCCTTCCAGCCGCAGCCGCATCGCGTCGATGTTTTCGCGGGCCTTCTGGATGATCTCGTCGGCCTGCTGCTCGGCCGTCTTCACGTGTCTCTCGACGATGTCGCGTCCCTGCTGTTCGGCCTCGGTCAGCTTGTGGCGATACTCGGCCAGGACGGCCTCGGCGTCCTCGCGGACCTTCTTGGCGTCATCGATCTGCTTCTGGATGTGCTCCTCGCGGGCATGCAGGGCCGCGAGCAACGGCTTCCAGGCGAAACGCCACAGAATGAGCCACAGCAACAGGAACGCCGCCAGCGTCCACATCGCCTCGGGCACGTCGCCGACGAAGATGCTGTTGGCGCCGGGCTCCTCGGCCCCGGCGTCCGGTTCGGCGGCCAGGGCGCAGGCCCAGAGGACCGGTTGAGCGGCTACCGTCCACGCCAGAAGACGCCACGTTCTCATAATCGATTCCCGGGCTGGACCGCTACGACGTTTTCGTGACCGCCAGGAAGCAGATCACCAGGGCAAACAAGGCGATGCCCTCGATCAGCGCCGCGGCGATAATCATGGTCGTGAAGATGCGTCCGCCGGCCTCGGGCTGGCGGGCGATCGACTCGGTCGCGGTGCCCGCCAGCGTGCCGATGCCGCGGCCGGCGCCGATCACGACCAGACCGGCGGCCAGCAGGCCGCCCAGCCAGGCAAACGCCACGCTGCTCATGTTGAAGCTGAACCCGCCTTGGGCCGCCGCCTCCTGAACGGACTCTGTGGCCTCGGCGGCCGCCAAGATCACAGGCATCAAACTTGCCAGTTCCATCATGTCGTGCAAACCTCCCTATCGGTCCTGCGTTTTTGTCCTGTTGTATGCCCTGCTCGGCCGTGTTCCGTTGATCAATGCTCCGGATTAATCGCCATGCCGATGAAGATCGTGGTCAGAAACGTGAAGATGTAGGCCTGCAAGAAGGCCACGAAGATTTCCAGGATGGTCATGATCGCCTGGGCCAGCGTCGAGGCGGTAGCGGCGAACGGGTTGCGAAACAGCACGATCATCATGAACAGGGCCGCCAGCAGGATATGCCCGGCCATGATGTTGGCAAAGAGACGAATCGCCAGGCTGAACATCCGCACGAACGAGCTGATC
>DSDH01000512.1 GCA_011055475.1 Phycisphaerales bacterium
ACCCGGCAGACAATGGGGCCGGGCGAATTAATCGGGGCCTTGCCCATCGTCCTCGCGTTCCCATGCGGACGGCAGGTGTGCCAAGGCCTCGTCCAGTGAGCGGAACACGGCCGTGGCCGTCTGGGTGACAAAGATCGACGGGGCGCACGACGCGGTCCAGATCACGAACACCTCCTTGGCGGCCTCGTGGGCGTGCTGCAGCTCGCGCTCGACGCCGCTGGAGATGGCGGCCCGGCCCGGCTCGAGTTCGGGGATGAAGCTGACGATCATGTCCGACTGGTCGATCAGCGCGAAGTCGCGGGCGTAGATCTGGCTGTTGATGTCGGCCTCGATCGTCAGCACCTCGTCCACGGCAAAGCTCACGGTCTGACCCAGGGCGGTCACCTCCAGCGTCTCGCGCCCCTGGGCGCGGGCCTGCCGCGCGCGGCCGGGCAGGTAGGCCTCCTCCAGGTCCGCCGGGTCGAAGCACGTGAACCGCTGCTTCATCACCTGGCGAAACCGCCCGATCTGATCGAGCAGGTCCGGCCGATCCATCACGTGCGTCATCGGAAAGCTCAGGTACGCTTTGCGGCGCTGCGGTTCGAACATCAGTTGGTAGAACGTTTCGACGGTCCCTTGCTTCGCCCCGCGTGACAGGCAGTAAACCGGCTTGTTTTCGTCGATGCCCCGCTGCATCAGCTCCGTGGCGAGCACCTCCTCCTCGCGCCAGACGAGCAGGTCCTTGAGCGAGTGGCGGATGGAGTGTTCACGGGTGAGCCGCACGTGCAGCGGCTCGGCGCTGTCGATCAGGCAGATGTACATATCCGGGTTCAACCGGCGGATCTGCCAGAAGTCAAACGCGGGGAACAGGCCGTGCCGCCAGCGGAACGTCGCGTGCGTGTTGACCAGGGTGTGCTCGGCCCGGCGCGACCGCTCGATGATGTCCTTCATAACGCTGCGCCGCAGCGAATGCAGCCGCTGCAGCGGGATGTCGAGAATCCGGCCCGGCGCGATATCCGGCGCCTCGGCGTACATCAGGTCGCCACGTTGCACAGCAGAATCTCGCGGCCCCGCCGTCGCCCCAGCGCGCAGACCTCCTCCAGGTACGGCTTTTTGTCAATACCCACCATGCCGGTGACAAGAACGACCATCGGTAATACACGCCTCAATTCTAGTCTAGATCTTGGAATGTCGGAGCTCGCCCGGAGAGGCGGAGTCTTGCTTATTGAATCCGAACTCAGCGGACTTGTCCACACCCAGGATTTTCCCCTTGACAATAGACGTCTGGACGTCATATTCGACGGTATGCGGAATGTGCCAGATAAATGCCAGCCCGGTCAAGTGCGGGATACTATCGTCCGAGTCATGAGGACCTTTGACAGGCCCTTAGCGGCCAGACAGATTGAGGAGGCCGTAGCGCAATTGCTGCCCGCGGCGTCTGCTTCTTCGGTCCGGTCATACCTTCGGCTCAACACGCCCGGCCTGTTCGTGCGGGAATCGCGAGGTATGTACCGTCTTCGGTCGACTGGAATGCCCCGGTCGGCCGGTCCGATGGGCCAGTCTGAGACAGAGTGGTGTTTTGGACGGGTTAGCCTATGGCGTACAGATTGTTTTGAGTGGCTTGAAGCTCGTCCGGAAAGGAGCATCCATGCCGTAGTTACCGACCCGCCTTACGGTCTGCACGAGTACACCGCCGATCAGCAGCAGAAGTTGCGAGCGGGAAAGGGAGGGGTATGGCGTATTCCGCCATCGTTCGACGGGCACGAACGTTCTCCTCTGCCCCGTTTCACCACCCTCACCGAGGAACAGTTGAAAGACTTATGGAGCTTCTTCCATTTGTGGGGCCGGGCGATTCTTCCAAGGCTCGTGCCTGGTGCTAATGTCCTCGTTGCCTCCAATCCCTTGCTGTGTCACATCGTCGGATCAGCCCTTTCCCAGGCCGGCCTGGAGCGAAGAGGCGAAATCATCCGGCTTGTTACTACTATGCGTGGTGGAGATCGGCCCAAGGGTGCCCATCGTGAATTCGCTCAAGTCAGCGTGATGCCCCGATCCATGTGGGAACCTTGGCTGATGTATCGAAAGCCCCTTGAGGGCCGTGTGAAGGACAACTTGCGGAAATGGAAGACCGGAGGATACCGCCGTCCGTCGGAAGCTAAGCCTTTTGGTGATGTCATCAAGTCTTCGCCGACGACCAAGAAGGAAAGAGATTTGGCGCCCCACCCTAGCCTTAAGCCTCAGGCTTTCCTGCGGAAAATCGTACATGCTGTCCTGCCATTAGGGGAGGGTACGATTCTTGATCCGTTTGCCGGTTCCGGCTCTACGCTGGCGGCCGCCGAGGCCGTAGGCTATGAGGCTCTCGGTGTCGAAAAGGATGCTCATTACTTCCACATGGCGTGCGAAGCGATTCCGCGACTGGCCGCACTGCGGACCGAGGGTCAGCCGAGCAACTTGTATACCCAATTGGCCCTGAGCTTCTGAATGCCTTCCCGGTGAAGAGTGGCAGTCCGCGTTCCGAGCTCGCTGCGGGGGTTGCGTCTGAAATCGCTTACCTGGACTCTGCCCAAGTAGACCTCTGTGAACGACATCGGGGCTCGATCGCATGCAGGTTCGGTTTGGCTATCAACAGCGTACACAAAAACACACAGCCACTGATCCCTTGCCCCATGCGTATCGACAGCTCCACCGACCTTTCGCGTGGTTTTGACCTCGACCCCTTCGCTTCCCGCCCGGACTGCATTTCCCGGGTAGACTCCCTGCACGATCAGATCTGGGTGGCCATTGAAGTAGTTGTTCTGTACGAGCGATCGGGCACGCCGTGCCAAGCTTGCCGTAAGCATATCCGAGAGTATTCCGGACAGAATGGCGGGCCGAAGCATGTCCTCCAATCGCTGTAGGCCTTTCCTCAAGAGAAACGTGTTGACGTCATAGAAGAAATCATACACATCCTGCATCGCCATCGAAAAATCGGCGAGTCGGAGTTCATAAGGGAGCACGATCTCGTGGTTGAATCTGGTCTGATCGACATGGTTATGTATTATTGCCATCGCTTACCTGCGATCTTGCACGCAGACTTCCTGGCCCTCTGCACGACCCGTAAAGGCATTGCAGAGCAGGTCTTTTACGGTAAACAGACTATCTACTTCAAGTGGCCACGGCAAGCTCAAAACGGGGAACATCCCAATCCATCGGGTCCCGATTGCGCTCGCCGCTAAAGACTCTTGAGCCGTTCGGCCTTGTCGTGTGCGATCAGGGCGTCGATGAGCTCATCCATGTCGCCCAGGATGATCCGGTCCAGGCTGTACAGCGACAGGTTGATGCGGTGATCGGTCAGCCGGTTCTGCGGGAAGTTGTACGTGCGGATGCGCTCGCTGCGGTCGCCCGATCCGATCATCGTCTTGCGGGCGCTGTCGCGATCGGCCGTCACCTGTCGCTGGTGGTGGTCGTACACGCGGCTGCGCAGAATCCGCCAGGCCTTGGCGCGGTTCTTGTGTTGGCTCTTCTCGTCGCGCATGCTCACGGTGATGCCGGTGGGGATGTGCTCGAGCTTGATGGCGCTGCTGACCTTATTGACGTTCTGCCCGCCCGGCCCGCCGGCGCGGCTGACGTGCTCGATCACGTCGTCGGGGCGGATCTCGATCTCAATCTCCTCCGGTTCGGGCAGCACCGCGACCGTGGCGGCGGAGGTGTGGATGCGCCCCTGGGATTCGGTTTCGGGCACGCGTTGCACGCGGTGGCCGCCGCCCTCGTAACCCAGGTGCGTCCAGACGCCGGGCCCCCGGACGTTCACGATCACCTCGCGCAGGCCGCCGATCTCGGTGGCGCTGAACGACAACACCTCGGTTCTCCAGCCCTTCCGCTCGGCGTACTTCATGTACATGGCGTGCAGGTCGCGGGCGAACAGCGAGGCCTCATCCCCGCCGGTGCCGGGCCGGATCTCCAGGATGATCGAGTCGATCGCCGAGTCGTCGGCCATGACGAGCGTATCCTTGATCCGGTCGATCAACGCGTCCCGGCGTTGCCCAAGCTGCTCGATTTCCTCCCGGGCCAGGTCGCGCAGCTCGGAATCGGCCTGGTCGTCGCCCAGCAGGGCCTCGGCCTCGCGGATGCCGTCTTCGCAGCGTTTGTAGTCCCGGTATCGCTCCACCAGGTCGCGGAGCTTGCGCTGCTCCTTGCTCAGGGGGATGCTCCGGGCAGGGTCCGAGGCGACCGCCGGGTCTTGCAGCAGGGTCTCGATCTGCCCAAAGCGGGCGTTGAGCTCGTCGAGCTTTCTGAGCAATCCATCCGTCTGCGTGCTCATGATCTACCAGCCTGCAGAACGCCTTGGACGAGGGCGTCAGGACAAAAAGCACGCTGTTGCGTGCGATTCACCCGAATCGCAAACAACAGCGTGCTCACGACCGTCCGGGCGCTACGATGCGCCTTTTTTTCGCTGAAAGGAGTAACTCTGGCCGAATTTCTTCTGAAAGCGCTCGATGCGACCGGCGGTATCGACGAATTTCTGCTTGCCCGTGTAGAACGGGTGGCACATCGAGCAGATCTCGGCGTGAATCTCCTTGGCGGTGCTGCGCGTCTCAAACGTATTGCCGCACCCGCAGCGGACCTTGACCACGTGGTATTCCGGATGTATGCCCTTCTTCATCGTATCGGCTCCGTTGTTTCTGAACGATTCCCGAAACTCAACAGTATATACATAAGACGGCCCCCGGCAAGGGTTCGATCACGATTTTCACCCTTTTTTGGCCGGGCGCCGTCGCGTTTTCGGCGTCCGGCCCTCCGGCGTGTTCAAGTTAACTACCCCTTGTCCACGGACGATAGAATCGTTATAAGTGTCCGCCTGTGCGTCGGTTGGGGGGTACCGGCGGAACGATGTCGGGCGGGTGCGACAGATCCGGATCCCACGGAGTGCAAGATGCGTATACGCTATGTGGTCTCGACCATGGTTTTCTGGTGGCGCGAGCACCATCTGTCGTTCGAGCAGGAGTGCGAGTACTTGCGCAACTTGGGCTACGGCATAGAGTTATGGCCGACGATGAAGGGCCAGACCGAGTGCCGCTACGCCCGTCGCAACTGGCCGCGGCTGCGCCTGGCCACCGAGGGAATGCTGGTGACGCTCAAGAGCCGCATGGACGGCCCGACGATGGACGAGTGGGCCGAGCAGATCGAGTGCGCCGCCATGCTCCATGCGCCGATCGTGACCGACCTCAAGGCCCTGTGCATTTCCGATGAACTGGGGATCGCCGACTGGGGCTTTGCCTCGGAGGTGGTGAGCCTGGCCGACGAAAAGGGGGTGACGCTGTGCGTCGAGACCGGCGCCCTGCCGGTCGTGCTGCAACTGGGCGAGCGGTGCGGCTCCGTTCGATATTGCCTGGACATGGGATATGCGTATCTGGACCCGAAAATCAGCTTCCAGGAGTATGTCGACCGCCTGCTTGACCGGTTGACCTACCTGCATCTGACGGATAACTATGGCCGGATCGACGACCATGAGCCGCCCGGTGTCCGTGGGGGGATGCCGCGGGCGAACTGGGACTATCTGCTGGATAAGCTCAACCGCAATGGCCAGGACGTGATCGGTTCGCTGGAGATGTTCCCCTGCATGCCGGGCACCATGATCCGCCAGGCCGGTAACTTCCTGTTCGACGTCCTCGGCTGGCCGGACCGGCCGCAGAACAAGCCCGGCCACGACGAGTCGTCGTACCGTCCCTTCTAAGCCGGATCGGCCCAAGATCCCCAGGCAGCCCGTTTCGCTCGGTGCGGGGTCCTTTCCGCCTCGCCCGCAAGCCGGTATACTCGGCGACCGGTCCAAAGAGTTCCATTGAAGGGTCGCCCATGAACAGGATATGCGCCGGTGTCTTTCACCGGCACTGCCGGCTGAGTCTGGTCTTGCTTGTTCTTGTCTGCATCATGGTCACGGTGGGGCTGGTCGAGCTGGTCCTTCGGGTCAGGCTCGGCCTTGGCCGGCCCGTGCTGTATGATTCGAGCCCGGTCTACGGCTATCGGCCGCTGCCGGGCGGCACGTATCGCCGGTTTGGCGGTGCCCGGCTGCACTTCAACAACCTGGGTCTGCGGGCCGAGGCCGACTGGGACGGCGAGCCCGACGGCAAGATCCTGTTTCTGGGGGACTCGGTCACCTATGGCGGCTCGTATGTTGGCAACGACCAGCTCTTTTCGGCCCTGGCAACGCGGCATTTGCCCGGTTACATCGCGGGCAACGGGGGTGTGAATGCCTGGGGCGTGGAGAATATTGTCGGCCTCGTCGTCGAGACCGGATTCCAGCCGGCCGAGGTCTATGTGACCGTCGTGCCGGAAGCGGATTTCTATCGTGGCCTGGTCCGCTGTCAGGGGTTGCCCTTTTTCAATGCGCCGCCCCGCAGCGGCCTGGAGGAGCTGTGGCGGTTCTTCTGCTACCGAGAGAACAACAAGCGGTATCGCGAGTGGACGGCCTTTGCCGACGACGCACACAAGCGCCTTGTCGCGGACAAGGCCGCCGGGCAGCTCGCCAAGATGGACCGGCGCTTACGCGAAAAGGGCCATATCCACGTGCTCTTCATCACTCCGCAGAAGGCTCAGGCCTTGGGCCGCGAGGACAGGGATGCACTGGTCGCCGAATGTCTCGAGCGGCATGGTCTGGAGGCGGTCTACATCGCCGATCGGCTGGCGGGTTTGGGCCTCCCGGCGGATCAGATCGAGGCGTTGTATCACGATATGGTTCACCTGTCGCTCCGCGGACACGAGCTATGGGGTCAAATCATCGGCGAGGAACTGGCCGGCCGGCTTGATGGGCCACATCATCCCCAGACCTCGGAACATACGGGCGGCCCGATCTTGGCGAATTGAACCGCCGGACGTATAATACCATAGTGCGGAGCGGGTCGGGCGGTCGCCCCGCACCAAAAACATATTGTTCACGGCAAGCCGATTCGTCCATGGCGGGTTCGCCGTGCTGGACGACCGGGCAGAATGGGACAATATGTTTTTGGTGCGGGGAGGAAAGTCCGAGCAGGGCAGGGCACGGTGGTGGTTAACGGCCACCCGGAGCGATCCGAGGGAAAGTGCCACAGAAACCACACGGCCGATGGCCCCACGGGGCACAGGCAAAGGTGAAATGGTGCGGTAAGAGCGCACCGCGGCGGCGGCGACGTCGCCGGCAGGGTAAACCCCACCGCCTGCAAGACCAAGCAAGCTGGTCAGCCGGCCCGGTCATAATCCAGCGGGTAGGTCGCTCGTCCGTGGGGAAAACCCGCGGGCGGAGCCGGTCGGCAACGGCCGGTCCAGAGAAATGACCGCCCCCCCGCACCAAAAACATATTGGACACGTCAAACCGATTCGCCCATGACGGGTTCGCCGCGATGGACGAACGGTCAGAACGGGACAATATGTTTTTGGCGCGGGGGACAGAACTCGGCTTATAGACCCGCTCCGCTTTATTTGGCTGCGTCGGCGGGGTCCGTGCTGCCCGCGTCTCTTCGCAGGTCGATGCACCGCACGGACGCGGTGGTTCGCGCGTAAAGCCGCCCATCCACGATCGCCGGCGTGGCGAAGGTTTTCTCGCCCAGGTCGTTCACGCCCAACAGCTCATAGTCCCGTGAAGCCCGCAGGACCACCACCTGGCCATCCATGTTCGCGCAGAATACCTTGCCGTCAGCGTACACACCCGAACAGTAAAAGCGCCCGCCGGGCTTCTCACTCCAAAGGACCTTCCCTGTGGCCGCATCGAAGCACGTCACGGGCCCCAGATCGTGGAACGCGAAGATCAGGTCCGCGACGGCCAGCATCGTGGGCACGTAGGGCAGGATGCGGCTGTCGTCCAAGGTGTAGGCGATAATGGGCTGCGTTGAACCGGGGCCCGGTGGGCGGACGGCCGTCAGTCGCCGGCCGGCGCCTCCCTCGCCGCAGGTCGCCACGATCAGGTCCCCGGCCACGATCGGACAGGCCACCACCCGTTCGGGACAGGCCGTCGCCGCCTCCCACAAAACCCGCCCGGTCGCGGTCTCCACACCCGTAAGGCCGTGAGCGAGACTACTGAAAACCAACTGTTCGGGTCCCTCGGACGGGGTGTGGACGCAGGGCGTCGAATAGGAGATGTAGTCCGAGTCATTTCGCGGAAGCCGCCACCGGGTCTGGCCCGTGGCCGTATCCAGTGCGTACCAGGCGCTCGGCACGTTTTGTGCATTGGGCCGTTGCTCCATGGTGAAAACAAGCAGGCTGCCGTGCAGCATGGGGCTCTTGCATGGCCCGTGCCGGCTGATGGTGGGCCCGAACGAGCGGCTCCAGCGGGGCTTGCCCTCGTGATCGAGCGCGACGACCTGCGTGTCGGCGGCGGTCGCCCAGATCACGTACACGCCATCGGCATCGCACGCGGGCGTGCCCGCGGCGTAGTGGTTCAGGGTGTTCATGCGGTAGGCCGACAGCACAGAGTCCTTCTGCCAGAGGATCCGCCCGGTATGTACGTCCAGCGCCAGCAGCCAGGCCTGATTCTCCTTGGCCGCAGTGACGTATAGGCGATCGTTCCAGATCACGGGGGATGAATGCCCGTCCCCGGGCAGAGCCGTTCGCCATCTCTCGCGGGTGTCATTCCACTGGGCCACCAGGCCACGGTCCGGGCTGTGGCCCGTGCCATTGGGGCCGCGAAACCGCGGCCAGTTGCCGGC
>DSDH01000105.1 GCA_011055475.1 Phycisphaerales bacterium
GCGGTGTCGAAGAGAAAACGCCAGATGTGAGCGGTCAGGTCGGAGTCGGCGACCTTGATGTGGCAGGTTTGCACCGAGGCGCCGTATCCCGCGGTCCGCCGAATCTCATCCCGCACGGTGCCTGACCCGAAGCAGGACACGTAGTCCGCATAACCGTTGACCAGGCCCAGGCAGGGGGAGACTACGTGCGTGGCGTAGTGCATGGGCACCATCCGCTGCCAGTACTCGGGCCAGCCGTCCATGTCCTGCGGATGCGAGGCGGCGAGGTACTGAATCTTGCCCAGTTCGCCGCTCTCGTAAAGCTCTTTGACGAAGAGGAATTCGCGGCTGTAGACCACGGTCTCGGCCATCATGTATTTCAGGCCGGTGTCGGCCACCAGTTGGCAGATCTGCTCGCACTCCTCGATGGTCCGGGCCATGGGCACCGTGGACATCACGTGCTTGCCGGCCTTCAGGGCCTCGATGGACATCCAGGCGTGATCCTCGATGGGCGTGTTGATGTGCACGTAGTCCACCGCGGGGTCGGCCAGCACGTCCTCGTATTCGGTGTAACGCTTCTCGATGCCGAATTCGTCACAGGCCTTGTGCAGCTCCGCCTCATGGCGCCGACAGGCGGCGTGTATGGTCGCCAGCGGATGCGCCTTGTAGATGGGAATGAACTCACTGCCGAATCCCATGCCGATGACAGCCACCTTGAATGTTCTCTGAGCCATGATGTCCTCCCGTCCATTTCAATCCGAGTCACATAACGCGTTTGTTCACCCGTCAGCGGAGTTCACGTTCCAGGAACCGCCGCCAGGGCTCCATGATTCGAGTTGGTGTCGTTCATCCTGTCGCTCTGGTCCGGTATATCCACCACGCGATACATCCCAGTTGCACGGCGACGATCATAGCCAGAATTGCCGTGAAGTACAGCTTCCTGATTTTGTGTCGAAACAGAATCTGGCCCGCAAGGGCGCCCAAGCTCCCACCGGCCAAGGCCAGCAGATGCAGAACCGCCTCCGGGATTCTGCCCCTCCCCCGGATCGCTCGATGCTTGTCAAAGCCAAAAAAGGCGAACGTCACCAGCGTCAGGGCCGTCAGGTAAATCCACAAGGGATGCATGGCGGTGTACCGCCACAAGACGGCCCCGGCAGCCGCCGCCACGGCCATGGCCAGAAGCGCGTAGGACAGGTGGGGATCGATCATCGGGTTGGTGACCCTCCCGGAGTGCCTCGAGAAGGGCCTGCGTGGCCACTTCCGTCTTGTGGGCGCGTCAGATCGACGGCCGTGACGCAAGCCCGCTTCCTTCCTTGTGCTCCGTCGCCGATCCTTCCGCATTCCACCTTGTCCTCGGGTCCGATGTCCAAGAAGCAACGGAGCATCCCCATGAAGGCGGTCCCGTTGTCGCGTGACGGACACGGGCGGATGTCCCTGTCGAAAAAAAAGCCGGGTGTCCGCACGCTTGCGACGGACACCCGGTGACAACGTCACGGTTCCTCACGCTCTGCGGTTACGGACATCTCATTACATCAATATTCGTGCACCGCAGCCAGTCCGCCGCGAAGACGGCGAGGTCGTACAGGTCCACGACACAATCGGGTCGACCAATCGGGCCGGATACATCGCCGGGCATGGCCGTGCTGCAGAACTCCACACCGGTCGCTTCCGTGTACAATTGCGCCACCCTCAAGGCCGGCATGGGGCCTTTGTAAATACGGACGTCATCCACCATGCCGTTGAAGAACGCCTCGTATTGGCCGGTATCCGTGATCCTGCCGCCAATCGACACCGGTGCGGACGTATAGGCAATTTCGCCGGTGTCGGCAAGAGACAGAACCTCCTGACCGTCCAGGTAGATCCTCCGGGTCACGCCATCATACGTGCCGACCACCTGGTGCCATTCATTGTCAAAGATGTTAGGCGTAGCTGGCTGGGGATCGTCGGCACCTATAGTTCCGCGAAGGGTAAACGTCAAGGTAGAACTCACGCTGTGTTTACGGATCTGCCAACCTTGGTTGTTCTCCCCATACTTGGCCACGAAGGGCTCCCAGTCACCCGTACCGCCTGTCTTGATCCAGCAATACACGGTGATCATCCCGTTCGCCTGGTCAAAGTGCGACGGATTGGGAATCTCGAACAACCCGAGGTTGTCGAAATTGGCGGCCTGCCCGAGGATGCCCTCTTCAAAGCCAAAGGCCTCGCCGCGTGCAATCCCGTCATTGCCATACCCGGAGATGTCCGTCGCATCGCCGTCGAGCGGCCAGTGCCCCAGGAGCTCGATGAGCTGCAGACTCGCCCGTCGTGATTCCACCGAACCGGCGTCGCCTGTCGCTACGCAGAGGTAGTCGCCGACGTCCGCCGCATCCAGATTCGTGAGAATCAAGGTGTCTGACGTCGCGCCTGAAACATCGTCCCCGTCAACCAACAGCACCAAAGGCAATAGATCGTTCGGCTCGAAGTACCACTGGTAGGTCAGTATCTGTTCGGGGTCGCTGACCACTTCGGCGCCAAACTGAAAGACCGCTGAACCGCCCGCCTCGCTCCAGACATCCTCCGGTTCCTGTGTCACCACGGGCACCGCCGGGGCCGTGGTGAAGCTCCAGATCGGCCACTCGTTCGGGTCGCCGACGATCTCAACGCTCCAGTAATACGTGGTGCCATAATCCAGAGACTCACCTAGAATGGTCGCAGGATCCAACTCCGTCGTCGTAATGCCCGTGACGAACGTATTTGTGAGCTCATTGGGATCGGCTGCGAAATACACCGTGAATACGGGATCGACAATAGAAGAAGCGACCTGCCAACTGATCGTCGTGTTCGTAGGAACGTTGTCGAAGGTGTCTCTCGGAAGGGGACTGTACACGGGGAGAAAACCTGCCAGCAGTTCCACTTCCGCGATCTGCATGCTGTTCTGGCCGGGGCCACGACAGGTGGGAAACATGACCTGATAGTGATCGAACGCGCCCGCGGGCTTGAATACGATCGGAGAGGTATTCTGCGTGAAACGCGCATCGGGAAGATACGTCGGGCCGGATGCAATCAGGGTATAGGGCCCGTCTATACCGTGATTGGAGCCATAGAGTTCGAACGTCATGGGGTCCCGTTCAGGAGCATCGTTGGCGGTCGTAAACGTCATACCGGCCACGATCGTCTGCGGTGTCGAGGGCGTAACGCGGAAACCGGTGGGCTCCGTCGCCCCATTGAAATGCAGATACTTGGTGCCGACGTCATTATTGATGGCCATCGGCGGGGCTTCTGAACCCGGCCAGTTGCCATTATTCGGTACGCCAACAATGGTGTCTCCGGGCTTGGTTACATCCTGTCCGACTTGACCCCAAGCCATTGACGCCAGGGCCATCGACAGCACCAACAGAAACAGCAGTTTTTTCATCTTGCGCCTCCTTAAAATAGAACAATGGACTGACAACTCCCCTGTGACGTGGCACGCGGCGGTGCTGCACCGCATCCCGTCTACAATACAGCGATACACCATGAGGATTCTATCGTTCCACCTCCTTTCCGGCAAACCAGTAGGTACGTACCGATAGCGCAGGATAGTGATTGGGTGGCCCCCCCTCGACGCTTGTGATGGCTCGATCACACTCCCCACCGTCCCCTTCCTGCCCAATTCTGGAAGACCAGAGTCCTGTTGCAGGCCCAGATTACAAAAGAATCGTACCAGCACAATCAGCGGATGTCAATGCTGTTTTCTCCGCCTCGCTCGGCGCTGAGCCCCTCGTCGATCCATCGGATGGCGAGAGGGGGGCGCATCCTCATCGTCGTATGGCCCCTCCCCTCCGCACATGGACGGAGCGTCGCCTGTCCCGGCGAGGCCCGCCAAGGCGCGTCGTGGACTTTCGCAGGAATGGCACCGGCCGGGTGTCCGTTGCATTATGCGTTCAATCGTCGATGGAGGGCATTGGGGAGGATGGAGACTTGCAACTACGGCTTCGACCATGCATACCCGGCCCCATCTTCAAATGTGAGACCGTTGGGGGAATCTCCCTTCCGGCAGTTGTCCCTGCCCTCCTCTCTGTGGTTCGCGAACGTGCCAAGAACGGATCCTTGAACAGACGACAATCGAGTACTATAATGGTTCAGAGTCGGGCGCGGCGCCTTTGGAGCGGACGAGAATGGCTGAGCAAAGCACAATCGGAGGGTCGTGTCTGGGGCGGATTGCTCTGGCCCTCTGTCTGCCTGCCGCTGTTCTGCTGGCTCTCCAGGCCGACTCGGACGACCTTGGCACGATGTTTCTTCTGTCCCGTGGGTGTGTTGGCGTGGCCTCAACGGCATTGTCCCTGGGGATGGCGGCAATGGTTCGGCATCTCCGACGGGGGCTCATTCTGAGGTCACGTGCGTTCCTCTATGCGACTGCCGCGGTCGGTTTAAGCGGCCTTCTCATGCTGTCTTCGTTTGCCATGCACGGACTGCTGATTCTGGTCCTTCAGAAGCCGTATTGATGTTCCCCCTGAGGAATGCAAGGTGATACGGCTGGGCTGCCGCCATGGCGGTAAAGCACGTGAAAACAAGCTCTTACTGTCTTCGCTTCCCAGCCCTCCCCAGCAGCCTACTGGAACACACCAACTGCACTGCGAACCCGAAGCTCCCAGACGCAGAATTGCCGCAGAAGCCCCATCGTGGGGTCAACCAGGAAGGAATAGAAAGGAAGAATCCCCATTTTCAGTGCAGAAAACGAGGATTTTCGACTGGGCGGTATCCGACTTGAACGGATGACCTCCTGCTTGTAAGGCAGGCGCTCTAGCCGACTGAGCTAACCGCCCGGCTCGCCCATCATATCGGCGGACCGTCGGCTATGTCAACGGCGACGCCGGTTGTGTTTCGGTTATTCCAGCCGGCCAGGCTGCACTGTACAATGGATTGTGCCGATGAATCCATCGGCAAACGCTGATGGTACGTAAGGACCCGATATGGCCGAACCCGCCGTGGAGAACCTGGTGCAACAGACCCTGGCCGGCGATCGGCAGGCCTGCCTTGACTTGGTCGGCCGTTATGGCCGAGGCCTGGTGCTGGTCTGCATGGCCTTGACAGGCCCTGCGGAGCCCGGCAGCGTCGCGCGACAGGCCTGGAAACAGACGTTGAGCCGGTTCGATCATCGCCGTCGACGCCGAAGCTTCGGCTCGCGGTTGGTCGAAGTCGCCTCCGGACTGTGCCGAATCAAGCAGGCGGCCAAAGGCCCGGCGACCGCCGCGAACGGCGGACCGGACGGGTCCGGGATGCCGTCCGATGTGGCCGAGGGCCTGTATGCGATGTCGGAGGAGCCACGACTGTGTGCCATGCTCTATTATCTCGACCGGCAGGACGCCGGCCGCGTCGCGGAAATGCTCGACCTGCCGGTGCCGGAAGTGTACGACCACTTGCGGGAGGCCCTGCGTTATTTGGAAGATCCCCAGTCGGCCGAGGGACCGCCCGGGCCGTGCCACCGGATGCAAGACCGCATGATCGACCGGATGCTCGGCATCCTCGGCCAGATCGAATCGCAGGCCGTCCGGCACCACATCGAAGGGTGTGAGCGCTGCCGACGCTTTCATGAAGGACTTGGCCGCTGGCAGGAACGCCTGGCCGCAGCGGCCACGCAGATCGATCCCGTGTTGCAGACGCAGTGCGCCCAGTTGGTTGAGGAGACGCGCGCGATGCCCGTGAACCATCGGGCGATGCAACGCCGCGATGGGTGGCCGACGTGGGCGTGGCCGGCGGTCGCAGGCGTGGCCCTGGTGCTGATCGGTCTTATCGGTCTGGGCGGCTGGGCGGCATGGCGCTCGCGGGAAACACCATCGGGACCGGGCTCGTCGATGGCCCAAGACCCCGCCGGCAGCACGGGACAGCCGACGGGGACCGGGGGGGTCTCCGATCCGACGCCACCCGGCGATGTGGCTGGCTCGACGGCCGCGCCCCGCATCCCGCGTGCCCGCCCGGCCGGGCGTGATGAGGAGGTCGCGACGGGTGACACCGTTTCGCCGGCCGACGCTCTCTTCGCCGTGGGCGACGCGGCCGGACTGATCCGGCTGCTCGACGCCGAACAGGAGGATACTCGCGTCGCCGCGGCACACTACCTGGCCGAGATCGGTGATCGCGATGCCCTGGAGCCGCTGCTTCGCGCCATGGCCACGTGGACGGGTGAGTCGGCCGAGAATCCTTATGTCGCCGCCCTCAAGGCGATCCTCGCGCGGATCGCGGTCGCTCAATCGCCCGCGGGGCAGGCGGAGGATGCCCAAGCCGGGGATGCGGCACGGGGGGAGGACTCGCGAGCGGGCAGTGAGACCGGCACCGATCAGGAGATGGAGGGGGACGTGACCGAACAGGACGTGGAGATGGACGAGACCATCCGGGTCAGCCAGGACCCGAACGACCCCACCGGATTCCACGTGGAGGTCGTGGATCCCAACGACCCTGCCGGCGATCCCAATGAGATTGAGGGGGCCGAGGACGGCTCAGACGGGCAGGCCTATGTCCCCGACGGTGACTTCTGACCCCCAGGCCAAACGGTTACAGGGGGGTCAACTGGTCAGTGTCACGCCGACGTTGATGGCGTTGAACAACGCGTGGATGAAGATGCTTCTCAGCAGTGACCCGCTGCGCTCGTAGGCGTATCCGAGACAGATACTCAGAACCAGCAGGGCCGGCAGGTGGGTCAGCGGATGCAGGAGGGCGAACGGAATACTGGTCAGGAAGATCGCCGACCAGGGACTGCCCGTCAGGTTTCGAATGGCCGACTGAAGCAGGCCGCGAAACAGAATCTCCTCAAACAGTGGAACCAGCAAGAGCGTGAACACCAGCACCGCCGCGAGTACGTGCGGGGGCATTTGCACGCTCTGCTGGATATCGACCAGGCCCGTATTCTGCTCGAATTGAAACTCGTCCCCGCCGACCTGCTGCCCGAAGAACACCACGGCCGCCACGGCCAGATAGATCAAGGGCCAGGCCGCCAGCAGGTTTACGAACGCCCAGACCAGATCGCGTCCGAGGGTGCGCCACCGAATGCCGAAGCCGGTCAACCCGTGGACGAAAGACCGCTGCGCCAGGATCAACATCATGCCGCAGAACAATGCGTATCCGATGTCCAGAGCCAGGTATTGCAGGAAGATCCGCCGTCCCGGCGGGTCCACAAACCCTTCCAGAAGGGCAAACAGCCCCAGATTAAACAGCATCCACGCGCCGATGAGCGCCAGCGGGGTGACCGGCGGCAGCCGGTGGGGTCGCGGCGGGGCCTGACGCAGGCGGGCCGGGCCCCGATGGGTCACCAGCCACACCGCCAGGACGGCCCCACCCGTCCCGAGTATGGCCACATCCGCCCAAATGTTTTGCTCGGCCTGTGCCGATAAAAGAAGGTCCATGCGCCGCCCGCCAGGAAAGCCCGTGCTTAGGGCAAATCGGTTGAAACCGGGCCGTCGTTGTAGTAGATTGTGCCCTCTCTTGCAAGGGAAATAGACATGGATGTGCTTGAGATCGAAGGCCCGGTGCGATTGGACGGCACCGTTCACGTCAGCGGCTCCAAGAACGCGGCCCTGCCTATTATGGCGGCCACATTGCTGGCCCCCGGCGAATCGGTGATCGAGCAGGTGCCCCGGCTGGCCGACATCGCCGTGCTCGGTCAGCTCCTCCAGAGCCTGGGGGCCCGCGTCGAGCGGGATGGCGCCGATATCCACATCGACGCAACGAGGATCGACCATCCCGTCGGTGAGTACGACATCGTGCGGAAGATGCGGGCGAGCATCTGCATCCTCGGTCCGTTGCTGGCCCGCTGTGGCCGGGCGAAGGTGTCGATGCCCGGCGGTTGTGCGATCGGCGACCGGCCCGTGGACATCCATCTGCGTGGCCTGCGGGCCCTGGGAGCCCAGATTCACCTGGAGAACGGCTATATCGTCGCCACCGTGCCGCCCGGCGGCCTGCGGGGCGGACCGATCTTCCTGGGCGGTCCGTTCGGCTCGACCGTGTTGGGTACGGCCAACGTGATGATGGCCGCGACGCTGGCTCAGGGTCGCACGATCATCGAGTCCGCGGCGTGCGAGCCGGAAATCGCCGACTTGGCCGCTTGCCTGAACGCCATGGGCGCCAAGGTGCATGGTATCGGCTCGCCGCGGCTGGTCATCGATGGCGTGACCCGCCTGACACCCGTGCGCCATCGGGTCATCGGCGACCGCATCGAAGCGGGCACGTTTCTCGTGGCCGCCGGCCTGACGGGCGGACGGCTGACGCTGACGAACTGCCAGCCTGACAACATGGTCGCCGTCGTGGATCGCCTGGCCCACATCGGGGTCGTCGTCGAGCCGCGGGACGACGGCTGCGTCGTCCGCCGCAGCGGCGAGCTCCGGCCCGCCGACGTGACCACACAACCCTATCCGGGCTTTCCCACCGACCTGCAGGCCCAGTTCATGGCCATGCTCGCCCTGGCCGAGGGCAACAGCGTCATCACCGAGAAGATCTTCCCCGACCGCTTCATGCACGTAGCCGAGCTGAACCGCATGGCCGCCAACATCCGCAAGGAAGGCCCCTGCGCCATCGTCGCCGGAGTCCGGGAGCTGATCGCCGCTCCGGTGATGGCCTCGGACCTGCGGGCCTCGGCGGCCTTGGTGCTGGCGGGCCTGGCGGCCTGGGGCAAGACCGTCGTCCATCGTGTGTATCAC
>DSDH01000547.1 GCA_011055475.1 Phycisphaerales bacterium
CCACGAGTGGTCCGGAACCGACGCCGCGACCCGACCGCGCGCCGGCGTCATCGTGAGGCCCGAGCGGCGGTCAGATCAGCGCGGCGGCTTGGTCGGGTATCCACGCCCGGTTGCCGTCGGCCAGCTCAATATGCCACCAGCCCGGACGCTGTTCGACCAGGTCGAACTCGGTCCCGGCGTGCAACGCCTCCTTGAAGGCCTCGGCATAGGTCGTCCCGTCGCCCTGTCGAGCCACGACCGATTCGGCCACAATCACTCCGCTGCGGAGATGTCGGCGGGCGTATTCATCCGCGCCGACCGACGCGGCCATCGCCACGGTGACGACGGCCAGAATCGCCGCCGTCGTCAACATGCCCCCCACCCGGCCAAACCACAGGCGCACCGCCAGCGCCAGACACATCAGACCGAACGCCACGCAAGCCACCACAAAACGCGTCTTCACGGAAAAGTCATAATGCCAAAAGAACAATCGCTCCAGCACGCGTCGCCGCGCGCGGACGGGGATTTGATCGGCCCGCCGACTTCGCGCGAAGGTCAGATTCTTCCGGATATCGGGATTCGAGGGGTCCAGCGCCTCGGCCCGGCGGTAATTCAAGATCGCCCGACCCAGGTCTCCCTTGAGCAGATAGGCGTTGGCCAGGTTGTAGTGCAGCCCCGCGTTGTCGATCCCCGCCTCGCGAATCACCCGCTCGTAACCCAGAATCGCCTGCTCGTACAAGTCGCGGGCCGTCGCTTCATCCTCGGCCTCATTAGCCCGGCGGAACAGGGCGTTGGCCTCGTGGAAAACCGCATAGGCCTCGCTGCGCGACAGGGCGGCCCGGCAGGTCTCCGTCGCGATGACACCACAGACCAGGACAACCAGCCATGTTATCGAACGGCGTACAGATTTCATCGGGCCTTCTTCTCGATAGTCCGGATCAGTTCGATGATCGGCGCGGCGCTCTCACACGCCATACTCGCTTGTCCGCCGGCGTAGACCGACGCCTCCAGCGCATCGAGCAGCTCCCGATATTGCTCCGCGAGAGAGGCATCGTTCGTGGCCTGAAGAACCACCGTGTGGCAATCGGCCGCGGTCAAGGAGCCGGCCACGCGGTCCCACCGGTCCGCCACGTAGCGTTTCATCGCCGTGGCCATCGCGGCCCGACGGGGCGTCTCGTCCAACGCGGTTGCGGCGTCCAAGGCCTTGACGGCCCGGCGATACGCGTTCCTGCGACGGCGGACCGCCCGTCGCCGCTCGGGCTGGCGCCCCGCCAACCGAAGCGCCGCCGACACCGCCAAGAGCGCCAGGGGTCCGGCCCACAGGCCCACATAGCCTGGCCGGATCAACGCCGCCATCGGCTCGAACCGCTGGTTTTCCAATACCTCCATGCCTTCCACGTTGGCGCTGAGCCCCTGGCGAACCGCCTCGATGCGGCGCTGCGCCGCCACCGGTCCGAGGCCTTCCACGTCTTCCACGGTCACGACCTTCGTCGGGGCCACGTCCAGCGGAATGGGGTCGCTCTGCACGGTCACGTAACGCCCGTGATCCGCGTCGAAGTAGCTCAGGGGGATCGGCGGGATTTGCGTGACCTGCTCGCTCAACGCCCGCACCGTCTGCGTGAACACCTTCAGGCCGTCCTTGATCTCCGGAGCGCCGCGGTCCGAGGGGATGCGGAAATCCCGCCGCAGCGCCTCAACCGCCTCCAGATCGGGCCAGCGAACCGGTTCCAGGTACGGACTGCCGCCGATGCGGATCGTCAGCGTGATCGGATCGCCCACGTTCACCTTCACGGGCGCGGCCGTGGTCTCAATCGTATACCGTCCGACCAGACCATAGAAGTCCGACGGCCGCCCCTCTTGGGGCAGCGGCAGCACCTCCAGATCGACCGGCTCAGTGGAAACCACGAATCGCTCGTAGCGGTAGCTCGGGCCGAAGAAACTGTCGAAACCCAAGGGATCGCGGCTGCGAACCCGCTCGACCGCCAACTCCGCCGAGACCGTCACCGGGTCGATCGTCAGCCGGCCGGTGCGCTGCGGGATCAGCACCTTGTGGAACGTCACCTCGATGCACTCGACGCCGTCGTGCTCCACGCGGGCCTGCTTATAGGGCGTCTCTTGGCCGCTCAGGTTCAGCGTGTTATTCGTCGATGGCGTCAGGGCGTCGGGGTCCGTGACCTTGAAGACCGGGCGGGTCAAGGCCGGCATGTTGAACACGGGATTGCGGAACAATTGCCCCTCGGCGATCGCCGCCCAGATGTACCAGCGGATCGTCACCAGCACCGGCTGGCCCACGTAACAGCGACGCGAGGCGACCTCCATCTCGATATCCATCTGCCGCGTGGTTTCCGGCTGGGTGACCGTCACGTTCACGGCGTTGGTTGTATAGGTCTGGCCGGCGACCTTCACGGTGATCGGCGGCAGCGTGAACGACCCCGCCTTCGACGCGGTGAGCATGTAGTTCATCACCAATCGTTTGGTCGTTTGGGTCTGCTGGCGGCCGTTGATGATCGTGGTGACCGTCTGCGACACGTCCCGGTTCCCCGCGAACCGCGGCTGAAACTCGGCCAGCGGGCCCAGGTCCGGCTCGCCCGGTGTCCGCTCGCCGTCAATGATGATCTGGTAGACAAAGGCCTCGCCGACGTAAATGGGCTTGGACTTATCCACGGCGGCGAAGACCTGCACGGCGTGCGCCGGCGTCGCCGCCAGCAGGCCGCCCATGCACGTCATTACCGCCAGCACCCATGTCTGTCGATCCATCACCAGTCCTTCTCCACGGATTGATGCCGTTGCCTCAACAGAATCCGCATCTTCCTGGCCTGGCGCTCCTGTTCGAGAATCTCATTGACCTTGCCCTCGACCGCCTCAACGGGCTCATCACGCGGCGGGTCAGTTTGGGACAGGTCCGGCTCCTCGGCCGGCTCGGTCTGTGGCTCATCCTCGGAACCCTCGGCGCTCTGCGGCTGCTGGACATCCTGCGGTTGGGGTTCGTCCTCCTGAGCCGAGTCCTGCCGGGAAGGCTGCTGTTGCGGTTGGTCTTGAGCGAGCGAATTCGGGTCCGCCTGCGGCGTGTCCTGCGGCGGCTGCATGCTGTTGGGGTCCGAGGCGGACGGCTGAGACTGGTCCGGCTGCGGCTGCTGTTCGATCTGCTGCTTGAGGTTCCGGATCCACAGGCGGCCGACCTCGATGTTGCGGTCCACGTGCGGGTGCTGGGGGGCCATCTGCTGCACCTGCCGCCACGCCTCGACGGCCCGCTCCAGGTCCTCCAGGGCGGCCTGTGGCTGCTGCTGAGCCAGTTCTCGGCCGCGTTGGAAATAGCTGTTACCCAGATTGTACTTGGCGCGGAGCGCCAGGTCGGGATTCTCGGATTGGGCCGCCAAGGCCCTGTAGTCCTCGATGGCCTGGTCGAATTGCTCCTGTTGGTACGCCGCACACGCCCGGTTGTATCGGGCCTCCGCCAGCTCCCCATCGCGGGCCAGGGCCTGTTCGTAGGCGGCCGCGGCCTGATCGTACTTGCCCTGCGCGTAGTGGTCGTTGCCCCGGCGGATCAGCCCCGGGGCCGACGCCGCCCACGAGACCGCCGGCAAGACCAGCAGCACCCCGATAATGACGCTATGCCGCACGACGCTCACAGAGCAAGGCCTCCCATATCAGCAGCGCGATCGCCAGGACCAGAAAGACCTGGAATCGCTCATCGTATTGCAGGACCGTAGTCGCCTCAAGATCCGTCTTCTCGGCGGATCGGACCAGCGCCTCGTAAATCCGCCCCAGGTCCAGCGTGCCGGTCTCCACGCCGATGTAGACCCCGCCGGGCGTGGCGGCCGCCATTTGCCGCAGGGTTTCGGCATCCAGCTTGCTCCACACCTCCCGACCTTCGTATTTGAGGTACGTTCCGGTGCGGCGGCCTTGTTCATCATAAACGGGCACGCGGGCGCCCTGTTCGGCGTCGCCCAGCCCCACGACGATCAGCCGCACGCCCTCCTGGCCGGCCTTGGCCGCCGCCGCCACCGGCTCGCTGCCGTGGTCCTCCCCGTCCGTGATGAGAATGATGTCCCGGTAGGCCGGGCTCTTTGCCTCGAAAAGCCTATCCAGGGCGTCCCGGATGGCGTCGCCCACATTCGTGCCGCCCAGCGGCGTACTCTCCGTACCGATCGTATCCAGCACCATCCGCACGAACGCCATATCCCGGGTCAGGGGGCACTTGATGGTCGTGTCGCCGGCGAAGGTGACGATCGCGATTCGGTCGCCGATGAGCCGGTCCGCCAGATCGCGGATGGCCAGCTTGGCCCGCTCCAGGCGGTTCGGCCGCAGGTCCTCGGCCAGCATGGACCGGGACACGTCCAGCAGGATCACCACGTCCCGCCCGCGATGCCGCACCGCGCGGGGCTGCGGATTCCAGGCCGGCCGCGTCAGCGCCACCACGATCAGGGCGAAGGCCAGGACCCGCAGAACCGCCTTGAAGACCTGGCGGCGGACGCTGACCGTGTCGCTGATCCGTGCAAGCAGCGGCGCCTCGGCCAGGGCCCCGAGCATCCGCCGCCGCCGGTAGAAGCCCCACGCCTGGAGGGGCAGCACCACCAGAGGGATCAGAAACAACAGCCACAATGCGTCATAGTTGCCCAGTCGCACGATCCACCTCGCTAGGGAATCTTCCGCCAGATCGTCGTTCCCGCGATAATCTCCGCCAGCAGCACCCCCAGACCCGCCAGCGCCCACGTGCCGAATCGCTCGGCGTAGTCCATGTACTGCACGCTCTTGATCTCGCTCTTCTCCAGTGCGTCGATCTGCTCGTAGATCCGCCGCAGGGTGTCCCCATCGGTGGCCAGGCCATAAAAGCCGCCGGTTCTCTGGGCGATGGCCTTGAGCAGCCGTTCATCCGGTCCCCGCGGGGCGAAGAACCCGCGCTGGGGCGAGCCGATCCCGATCGTATAGATGCGGATGCCCCAGTCGGCGGCCATCCGCGCTGCCTCCAACGGATCGACCTGGTTGACGTTTTCCTGGCCGTCGGTCAGCAGCACGATGACCTTGCTCTTGATGGTCAGGTCGGGCTCGACGTCTTCATCACCACCGGCGGCCAGCAGCCGGGCATTACGCTCGTGCAGTTCCCGCTCGGCGTGCTGAAGTCGCGCCGCGGCCAGTTGGATCCCCGCCCCGATCGCGGTGCCGTCCTCGCTGCGAAGCTGCACGATGTTCGTATCCCGTAGGAAGTCGGCCACGATCTGCGGGTTCGTCACCAGCGGGCAGACCGTGTCGGCATAGCGGGCGAACTGCACCAGCCCGATCAAATCCCCGGTGCGGCCCGTCAGATCATCGCCGTTACCCAGAAGAAACTCGGCCCCCACCCGCTGGACCACCTCCAGCCGATTGAGCACCTGGCCCTCGTAGACCATCCGCTCGGCCATGCTCGAGGAGCAATCCACGACGATCTCCATCGCGACGGCGTCCGTATGGATCGACTCCAGCGCCGTCCCTTGCCGCGGGCGCGCCAGGGCGACGATCAGCAGTCCCAGGCAGATCAATCGCACCGCCACGAGCACACCGCGGGACCGCACCCGCCACGAGGGCGGATCATCGGCCAGCAACCGCGTATCCGAGAAGCGCAGCGCCGCCGTGCGGGACCGCCGCCACAGCCACCAGCCCAACGGCGGCAACAGCAACAAGAGCAAGAAGGCCCACGCCGAATGCCACTGCATCTAGGCCGCCTCCATCTCGATCACCCGCTGCCCCGTGGCCACGTCCACCTTGTAGCGATCATCGGCCGTGTGCTCCACGAACCGCCGCACCAGATCCAGCGCCTCGGCCATCTGCTCGGCCGTCGCCGACTGCCGGGCGAACTTCACCAGGTCGCAGTGTTCGAGGAATCGACCCAGATCGCCGCGGGTCGCAGCGTCCAATTCATCGGTGTGGCGCAATTCGACCAGGAACTCTTCGGTCGTTTGTTCCGGGGCACGCAGGCCGAATCGATCCTCGATGTAATGCCGCAGGATGTTGCTGACCTGGGCGTAGAAGGGCTCGAAACGGCCGGCCTCGACGAGCCCCGACTCGGCCAGGGCGTCCAGCCGTCCGCGGGCGATTACGTGCGCGGCCTGCAACACCCGCGGCGGACCGGCACGGCGCCGACGGCGGCGCCTCCACCACAACAGGCTGCCGACCGCCGCCAGAATCACAACCCCCGCCGCCATAGCGATATACACCCAGGCCGAGCGCCGCGGGGCGACCACGTCGTCAATCGGGCCGATGGACAGCTCGCCGCCCTGCTCGTCGATGAGCGAGACCACGGTGATCTCGAACGGCTCCGTGGCCAGCGTGCGCTGCCCGCCCGCGTCCGGCACACGGGGCCGAAAGGCGACCTCGAACGCCGGCAGGTACCACGCGCCCGGCTCCAAGGGCTCGAAATGATACCGCACGGTCCGGGTGGTATGCGCCTCGTCGGTGCGAGCCCGGCCCAGGTCCCTCCAATCCCGCAGTCGGAACTTGTCCAGGTCGGTCGGCACGGCCGGCAGGTCGACCTCGTACCCATCCTCGACGGTCATCTGCAGCTCGACGGTCAGCAAACCGTAGAGTGGAATCCGCGTGCGGTCCAGCCTTTGAGCCACGGTGAGCGGCCCGCGCTGGTACTCGCGGCGGACCTCAAATGCCGGCTCCTGCCCCGGCGACCGCCCACGACAGCCGGGGCACGACCAGACCAAGCCCACGGCAAGAACCAGCAGCACATTGGACCCAGACCTGAACATCGGTTCAGAACCTCCGCCGACGCATGTGAAAGAACTTGACCAGGTCCTGGATATAGGGCCGGTCCGTCCGGACGTTGATGCAATCGACGCCGATGGACCGCAGCGTCCCCTCAAGCCGGGCCATTCGCTGGGCCTGTCGCGCCGCGTAACGCCGCCGAAACGCCGCGCTGGACGTGTCCACCAGCCGCACCTGGCCGGTCTCGGCGTCGGCCCACTCCACCAGGCCCACCCGCGGCAGGGCCAGCTCCGCCGGGTCCTGCACCGATACGGCGATCACATCGTGCCGCCGGTTCACCCGGCTCATCGGCTCGACGAAATCGTCGGCCAAAAAATCCGACACGACGAACACCGTCGCCCGCTTGCGGGTGACCCGCGCGACGAAATCCAGCGCCTCACCCACCCGCGTCGCCCGGTGCGGCGCCTCGAAACAGAGCAGGTCGCGGATGAGCCGCAATACGTGACGGCTGCCCTTCTTGGGCGGGATGAACCGCTCGATGCGGTCGGTGAACAGGATCAGGCCGACCTTGTCGTTGTTGCGGATCGCCGCGAAAGCCAGCACCGCGCACAGCTCGGCGGCCAGCTCGTTCTTCAGCCGACCGGTCGTCCCGAACGCCCCGGAAGCGCTCAGGTCCACCGCCAGCATAACCGTCAGCTCACGCTCCTCGACGTACTGCTTGATATAGGGCCGCCCGGCCCGGGCGGTCACGTTCCAGTCGATCGTCCGCACGTCGTCGCCCGGTACGTATTCGCGGACCTCCTCGAACTCCATGCCGCGACCCTTGAACGTGCTCTCGTACTGGCCCGCAAAGTCCGCGTTCACCGCGTGCGACGTGGTGATCTGAATCTGGCGGACCTTCTTGACCAGTTCGGGATCGAGCATGGGGCCGCCTCGCTTCGGGGCCGGGCCATCAACCGCGTTCGGCCGACCTACGGCACCTCGATGTTGTCGAAGATCTGCTGGATGATGTCTTCGCTGGTCTTCTCCTGGGCCTCGGCCTCGTAGCTGACGATCACGCGATGCCGCAGGACGTCCATGCCGATGCTCTTGACGTCCTGGGGCGTGACGTAGCCGCGGCCCTGCAGGAAGGCCGTCGCCTTGGCCGCCAGGGCCAAGTAGATCGACGCCCGCGGCGAGGCCCCGAAATTAATCAGCCCGGTGAGGTCCTCCAGGCCATAGTCCTGGGGCCGCCGCGTGGCCAGCACCAGATCGACGATGTAGTCCTTGATCTTGTCGTCGATGTAGATCAGGTCCACAACCCGCCGCACGGCCAGGATCTCCTCGGGCGAGACCACCTCGACCACGTCAAAATGCGTGCTCGTCTCGGCCATGCGATCCAGGATCGCCCGCTCCTGGGCCTTGTCCGGGTAGTCGATCTTGATCTTGAGCATGAACCGGTCCAGTTGCGCCTCCGGCAAGGGGTAGGTGCCCTCCTGCTCGATGGGGTTCTGCGTGGCCAGCACGAGGAAGGGTTCGGGCACGGCGAACGTCTGATCGCCGATGGTGACCTGCCGCTCCTGCATGGCCTCGAGCAGGGCGCTTTGCACCTTGGCCGGGGCGCGGTTAACCTCGTCGGCCAGGATAAGGTTGGCGAAGATCGGGCCCTTGCGCGTCTCGAACTGCCCGTCGGCGGCCCGATAGATCTGCGTGCCCGTCAGGTCGGCCGGGAGCAGGTCGGGTGTGAACTGGATCCGCTGAAACCGGGCCCGGATCGCCCGCGCCAGCACGGTCACCGCCGTGGTCTTCGCCAGGCCCGGCACGCCCTCCAGCAGGATGTGCCCGTTGGCCAGCAACGCCACGAGCATCCGCTCGAGCATGTATCGCTGGCCGACGATCACCTTGTCGAACTCGCCCAGCAGGGCCCGCACGAAAACGCCCTTCTCCTC